>DASXMO010000108.1:0-13493 GCA_036495605.1 Solirubrobacteraceae bacterium | reverse complement strand
GGTCCGGGTCGCCAGTCATGCCCGAGGCGAGCAGGCCGGCGCCCTGCAGCTTGTCGAGCATCGCGGCCAGGCGCGCGCGCGCCTCGCGCGGCGCGTCGCCGCTGCCGTCCTGCAGCGGCACCACGGCGATGAATAGTCGCGGGCGCTCGTCCTGCGCGGCCTTCGCGCGCAGGCGCTCGATCAGCTCATCGCCGCTGGAGGTCTTCGAGGCGATCACGAGCGTCACGCCGAAGGGCAGTCCTTCGCGGTCGAGGTCGGTGACGACGTGCTCGACCGGTAGTCCCGAGGCGTTGTGGATGCGTTCGATCAGGTCTCGCCGCAGCCATCCGGACTGGGTCGCGGGCTGGGTGGAGACGATCACCTCGTCGGGGCGGCGGATGGCGATCGCGTCCATCGTCGCCAGGAACGGGTCGGGGTCGCCGACTTCGCCGCTGGCGTGCATCCCCTCCTGCGCCGCGCGGGTCAACGCCAGGTCGACCCTGATCTGCGCCGATTCGCGGACCGCCTCGTCGTAGATCACGAGACCCGCCGTGGGCTTGGTCTGGGGGACCACCAGCCGGAAGCTCACGTCCTGCACGGCCTGCGCGCGCGAGCGCGCCAGATCGAGCAGCTTCTCGCCGCCGAGCGTGCGGTTGGCCACGACCAGGATCTCCGTCATCGCGCCGGCCCGCCTTTCATCGCATGTCTCGTTCGGGTGATGTCCATGCTCACTCGCTCGGCGCCAGGTGCACGCCCGGCGGGGCTCCGCTCGCCGTTGCGGCCGCCGCACCGACCGTCGCGGGCGTCGGGCCGCCGAGGATCGCGTGCACCGCGCCCGGCACGCCGTACTCGTAGGGGCCGCCCACGACCGTGGGCACGCGGTCGAAGTTGAACACCGGTGGAGGGGAGGAGACCTGCCACTCGATCGTCATGCCCCGCCAGGGGTTGGCGACCGCGCGTGGGCCGCCGCGCCAGCTGGTGACCATGTTGTAGAGGAAGATCAGCGTGCTCAGCCCCAGCAGCCAGCTGCAGATCGAGATGAACAGGTTCAGGTCGGCGTACTGGGTGGAGTAGGTCGCTACGCGCCGGGGCATCCCGTCGAGGCCGAGGATGTGCATCGGCGCGAACGTGAGGTTGAAGAACACGAAGGTGCTCCAGAAGTGCCACTTGCCCAGCCGCTCGTCGTACATCCGCCCGGTCATCTTCGGGAACCAGTAGTAGATGCCCGCGAAGATCGTCATCAGCGAACCGCCGAACAGCACGTAGTGGATGTGCGCGACGATGAAGTAGCTCGCGCTGACGTGGATGTCGAAGGGGATCATCGCGAGCATCACGCCGCTGATCCCGCCGAGCGTGAACGTCGTCAGGAAGCCCAGCGCGAACAGCATCGAGGTGTCCAGATGCAGCACGCCGCGCCACAGCGTGGCCAGCCAGGAGAAGATCTTGATGCCGGTCGGAACGGCGATGATCGCGGTCGTGATCGCCATTGGGATCCTGATCCAGGCGGCCATGCCCGAGGTGAACATGTGGTGCGCCCACACGGTGAATCCGAGCACGACGATCGCCAGCAGCGAGAAGGCCATCATGCGGTAGCCGAAGATCGGCTTGCGCGACTTCACGGCGATGACTTCGCTGATGATCCCGAATCCGGGCAACATCATGATGTAGACGGCAGGGTGCGAGTAGAACCAGAAGACGTGCTGATACATCAGCACGTCCCCGCCCGCGCCCGCGTTGAAGAAGTTAAAGCCGAGCGAACGATCGAGCAGGACAAAGAACTGCGAGGCGGCGATGAACGGCGTGGCGATCACGACCAGCAGCGAGGTCGCGAAGTTCGCCCACACGAGCAGCGGCAGCCGGAAGAAGCTCATCCCCGGTGCGCGCATCGTGACGATCGTGACCAGGAAGTTCAGCGCGGTCATGATCGAGGAGGCGCCCGCGAACTGCACGCCGAGCGAGAAGAACACCTGCCCGACCGGCATGTCGGTGGACAGCGGCGTGTACGCCGTCCAACCGTCCGCGAAAGCCCCGCCGGGCGCGAGGAAGCTCAGCAGCATCATCACCCCGCCCACCGGGAGCAGCCAGTAGGAGAGCGCGTTCAACCGCGGGAAGGCCATGTCGGGCGCGCCGATCATGAGCGGGATCACGAAGTTCGCGAAGCCCGCGAACACGGGGATGATGAAGAAGAAGATCAGGATCGACGCGTGCACGCTGAAGAGGCCGTTGTAGGTGTTCGCGTCGACGAACTGCGCTCCCGGTTGTGCCAGCTCGATGCGCATCAGCATCGCGATCAAACCGCCGATGAGCAGGAAGAAGAACGAGGTGACCGTGTACTGCACGCCGATCACCTTGTGGTCGGTGTTGATGCGGAAGTAGTCCTTCCATGTGTAGGCGCCGTGGCTGGAGTGGTCCTCCGGGCGCGTCGGGCGGCCCGCGGCCCAGTAGAACCAGTAGTCGAAGCCGCCGATTCCCACCAGGAACATCACTCCGGCGGAGATCAGCGAGACCGTGAGGATCGCTTCGCCGTCGATGAAGTGGTGGTAGGTGGCATGCCCATAGGACATGCGCACGACCCAGGTCAACCCGAACGCGAACGCGACGCCCAGCAGCATCATCCAAGCGGCGCGATAGAACCCGGGCGCGCGCAGTTTCGCGCCGAGGCCCATGCGCTGCGGACGCTCGCCGAAGGGCGATCCGCTCGTACTGGAACGGGCGGGACCGGGCGATTGGACCGTGCTCGCCATCAGCGTGCTCCCTCGGTGTGTTGGTTGCCCATGCTCGCCCGCATTATCCCGCACCAGCCCCCGCGACGGTAGCGGGCGCCGGTGCGCTCGTCGGAGCCGCGGTGGACGCCGTGGCGACAGTCGAGCCCGAGCGCTCCTGCGCGGCCAGCCACGCGCGGAAGCGGGCCGGCGGCACGACGTGCACGGCCGAGCGCATCAGCGAGTGCCCGGAGCCGCACAGCAGGTTGCACACCACCGGGTAGGTGCCGAGGCGGTCGGGCGTTGCGCGGTAGTGGGTCGTGATGCCCGGCACGACGTCCTCCTGCAGGCGGAAGGCCGGGATCCAGAACGCGTGGATGACGTCCTTGGAGCGCATGTTGAAGTAGACGGTGTAGCCCTCGGGCAGGTACAGCTGATAGCTCTTGACGGGCTTGCCGCCGGTAACGGACGAGGGGTATTCGTAGTCCCAGAAGAACTGCTGTCCGGTCACCCCGATCTGCACTTCGGGAACGCCGGCCGGTTTCTTCTCGTTGTTGTGCAGCACCACGAACGAGTACGCGACCATGCCCATCAGCAGCGCCGCGGGGATTGCCGTCCAGAAGACCTCCAGGCGCGTGTTGCCGTGGATCGGGGGACCGTCCTTGAGCTCCTCGCCCGGGCGCATGTGGAACTGCCACACGGAGAACAGGATCACGGTCACTACGAGCACGAAGATCGGAATCGAGGCGATCACGAGCACGTGGTAGAGCGTGTCCGTTTCCTTGGCCTGCGTGCTGGCCTGGACCGGGAACCAGTGGATCTGATAGCTCAGCACGATGCCGATCGCGATCGCGATCAGGCCCGCGATCGCGGCGGTGGCGATCGCGCGGCGGCTAGGCATGCCGTGCGTCCTCGCGCGCGGTCAACTCGCCGCCCGCACCCCGCGCGGCTCGACGATTCGAGGCAATGGTCACTGCGATCCCCTCCATCACGAGGCGTGATCCTAATGGTTCGCGCCGATGCGATGTTGGGCGGTCTGATCCGCGCACGCGCAGGGCGTGCCGGGGCCCTTGACCCGAGCCATCCGCCGTACTACATTGAGGCAATCGTTGCATGCGTGTGGTGGGTGTTTTGTACGAGGTGCAAGTGGGAAGGAGTCGGGGCATATGAGGGTACGCGAGGGAATGAGCCCGACGGTGCTGACGGTGGGGCCCGGGCACACGCTGAGGGCCGTCGCGCGGCTGATGTCCGAGCGCGCGGTCGGCGCGGCCGTCGTGATCGACCCGGATGGGCACGGCCCGGGCATCATCACCGAGCGCGACATCCTGCTCTCGCTCGGCGCCGAGCAGAATCCAGACGAGGAGACGGTCAGCGAGCACCTCACGCGCGACGTCGTCTTCGCCGCGCCCGACTGGTCGCTGGAGGAGGCCGCCGCGGCGATGGTGCGCGGTGGGTTCCGCCACCTGATCGTGCTCGAGCAGGGCGAGACGATCGGGGTGCTCTCGGTGCGCGACGTCGTGCGCTGCTGGACCGAGGACGGGGCGATCTGCCCGGTGCCCGTGAGCGCTTAGGGCGATGCTGTTCCGGTGGCGCATGCGCCACCGGCGGAGTCGTACATGTACGACTCCGTGACCTGCCGCATGCGGCAGGTCAATCCAAAGGAAGCTCGTCGATTTCGTGGCGCGTGTCTTTGATCCAGCGCCACACGCACACGAGGGTCAGCAGCACGCCCACGACGGTCAGCTCGATCATCGTCGTCACGCCCACCAGCGCGAGCGTGATGCCGACGGCCGTCAGCAGCGGCAGGACCGAGGGCCCGGGGAGATGGATCTCCTCACCCGTCGGCGGGATCTCGGGGTCGAGCGGGCTCATGAGACGTAGTAGGCGGCCACGACGAAGGTGATGCCGAACATGAACATGCAGATGCCGCACACGATCAGGCCCGTGCGGATGTTCTTGCGTGCGAGTCGGCGGGTCATCATGGGCAGGCGCGCATTCTATAGATGCACGTCGGCGACCATCGCGCAGAACAGCAGCGCGAGGTAGGCGAGCGAGTACAGGTACAGGCGCAGCGCGCTGCGCCTGTCGGCGCGCCGGTAGAGCACGACCGCGCCCGCGATGAACCCGAGACCGAGCGTCATCGAGGCGGCGAGGTAGATCGTGCCCAGCCCGCCCGCGCAGAACGGCAGCTGCGTGACCGCGTACAGCAGCACCGTGTAGATGAGGATCTGCCGGCGAGTCTCCTCCTCGCCGCGCACTACGGGCAACATCGGCACGCCCACGCGCGCGTACTCGTCCTTCATCAGCAGGCTCAGCGCCCAGAAGTGGGGGGGCGTCCAGAAGAACACGATGAAGAACAGCAGCACCGCCGTGCCGCTCACCGAACCGGTAGCGGCCGCCCACGCCACGAGCGGCGGAACTGCTCCCGCGGCTCCGCCGATGACGATGTTCTGGGGTGTCCGCCGCTTCAGCCAGAAGGTGTAGACGAACACGTAGCCGAGGAACCCCGCGAAGGAGAGGCTCGCCGCGAGCACGTTCACCGTCAGCGAGAGCTCGAGGAAGGAGAGCGCCGCGAGCGTGCATCCGAACAGCAGCGCCGCGCGGGGCGCCACGCGCCCTGCCGGGATCGGTCGGGTGGCCGTGCGTGCCATCTGCGCGTCGATGTCGCGGTCGAACCAGTGGTTCACCGCGCCCGCGCCGCCCGCGGAGAGATACCCGCCCAGGCACGTGAGCGCCACGAGCGCCACCGAGGGATCGCCGGCGACGTACATCGTCGCGATCGTCGTCAGCAGCAGCAGCGACTGGACCTTCGGCTTGGTCAGCTCGATGTAATCGCTCAGCAGCCGGCCCGTGCGCGGGGCCAGGCCGATGCCCGGCGCGGCCTCGATCGCAGGGGCCGCGCCTGTGGAACGCGCGCTCATGCTCGGCCGATCGTAGAGGCCGGCGTCGTCCCGCCTGTCGATCGTGCGCTCATCGTACGCGGATGCTATCCGGAGCTAGGCGGGCGTGGGGCAAGCGCTGCGCGGACGCAGGGAACATGGCGTACACGGTACGCGAGTGACCGAGGACAAAGCAGCGCGCCGCGTCCACGCTCGCCTAGACGCCTACCTGCGTGGCGCCGGCATGCACCGTCGCCGCTCCGGGCGTCGGTACGCCCGCGCTGTCGCGGCGCTCCACCTCGCGGCGGATGTCCTTCATCGGTTCGAGCGAGCGCACGAGCGGGACCACGTCGAAGTTGTTCACCGGCGGGGGCGAGCTCGTGAACCACTCGAGTGTGTTCGCCTTCCACGGGTCCGGTCCCGCGATCGCGCCGTGCTTGAGGCTGCGCGCGACGTTGACGATCGTCACGATCACCCCGAGCGCGAGGATGAACGAGCCGACCGTCGAGATCTGGTTGTAGAGCGCCAGGTTGCCGACGTTCGGGTACTCGTAAACCCGCCTCGGCATCCCGTCCAGGCCGATCACGTGCTGGATCAGGAACGTCGCGAGGAAGCCGAAGAACATCAGGTAGAAGCTCAGCTTGCCGAGGCTCTCCGAGAGCATCCTGCCGGTGATCTTCGGGAACCAGTAGTAGATCGCCGCGAAGATCGTGAAGACCGAGCCGCCCATCAGCACGAAGTGGATGTGCGCGACCACGAAGTACGTTTCGTTCAGCTGCCAGTCGACCGGGAACACGGCCAGGAACACGCCGCTGATGCCGCCGATCAGGAACAGCGCGATGAAGCCCACGCAGAACAGCAGCGGCGTCTTGAATTCGATCGTCCCGCGCCACAGCGTCGCGATCCAGTTCAGCATCTTCACGCCCGTCGGCACGGCGATGAAGAACGAGCTCAGCATCACGAACACCAGCAGCGCGAACGGGATCGGCGCCGTGAACATGTGGTGCGCCCACGTCAGGAACCCGAGGAACGCGATCGCCACCGTCGAGGCCGCGATCGCCTTGTAGCCGAAGATCGGCTTGCGCGCGAACACCGGCAGGATCTCCGAGACGATCCCGAAGCCCGGCAGCACCATGATGTAGACCTCCGGGTGGCCGAAGAACCAGAACAGGTTCTGCCACAGAAGCGGCGAGCCGCCCTGCGAAGGGTCGTAGAAGTGGGTGCCGAAGTGCCGGTCGGTCAAGAGCATCGTGACCGCCGCCGCGATCACCGGCATCGCGAAGATGATCAGGATCGAGTACGTCAACAGCGCCCACACGAACAGCGGCAAGCGCCCCCAGCTCATGCCTTTGGCGCGCATGTTCGCGACCGTCGCGTAGAAGTTAATCGCGCCCAGGATCGAGGACAGCCCCGTGAGGTGGATCAGGTAGATCCACGCGTCCTGCCCGCCGCCGGGCGAGTAGATCGCGTTGGACAGCGGCACGTAGCTCGTCCAGCCCGCTTCCGGCGGGTTCCAGAAAAGCGAGGCATAGAACACCAGCCCGCCCGTCAGCAGCAGCCAGTAGGAGAGCGCGTTCAGACGCGGATAGGCCATGTCGCGCGCGCCGATCATCAGCGGCAGGAAGTAGTTGCCCAGTCCCGCCATCATCGGCACGACGAACAGGAAGATCATCGTCGTGCCGTGCATCGTGAACAGCTGGTTGTAGACCTGCGGCGTCACCAGCGTGTTGTTCGGCGCGCCCAGCTGCAGGCGGATCATCAGCGCCTCGACGCCGCCGAGGCAGAAGAACACGAACGTCGTGACCATGTACATGATCCCGATCCGCTTGTGGTCGGTCGTCGTCAGCCAGCTCGTCCAGCCGCGCGCCTCGCGCTCGGCGCGATGGGCGACTATCTGGGGGACCGGATTGGCTGCGACGGTGGCCATGTTGCTGGTGTTCTCCTGAATTGCTCGGATGCGATTACGGGTTCTCGACCTGACCGGCGCCGACCTGAGCGCCCAGTTTCGCGCGCGCCACCTTCGCGGCCGCATTCGCCTGGGCGATCTCCTTCTTCTGATACGCCAGCCACGCTTCGAACTGGGCCGGCGGCACGGCCTTCACGGTGGCGATCATGCGCGCGTGACCGCGCCCGCAGAGCAGCGCGCACTGGCCGGTGTAGATGCCCGGCTTTTCGATCTTGAACCAGGTGTAGTTGTGATAGCCCGGCACCGCCTGGAACTTGCCGCCGAGCTTCGGGATCCACCACGAGTGCACGACGTCGGAGGAGACGATGTTCAGCGTCACCGTCGTTTTCGTCGGCACGACCATTTCCTCGTAGGAGTACGGTGCGCCGAGGCCGTCCGGTTCGTTCGCGCCCGGGTAGACGAACTGCCAGATGTACTGGCGGCCGATCACGGTGATGTTCAGCGATTTACCGTTCGGTGGCAGCTTGCGGTCGGCGGTCGCGTACAGCGTGCCCGTTTCGCTTTCGCCGATCAGGCTCGCGCCGGCCGCGCTCGAGTTCGGCGGGTTCTGGATCGCGTCCAGGCGCGTGAACGTCAGGATCGCGAGGCCCATGAGGATCACCGCGGCCGCCACCGTCCAGCCGACCTCCAGGCGCGTGTTGCCGTGGATCTGCGCCGCCGTCGCGCCCTTGCGGGCGCGGAACTTGATCAGCGCGTAGGCGAGCGCGCCGATGACCGCGAAGAAGATCACCAGCGCTACGACCAGCACGATCTTGTAGAGCGAGTCGATGTTGTCCGCGTTCGGCGAACCACCCGACTGGGGCGTGAAGAACGCAAGCGTTGTGGGGAGCACGTGGCCCAAGGCGCGCCGGATTCTATTCAGGCCCGGACGGGACGTGCTTGATGACGATTGCTACTTGCCCGAAAAGCGGGCTGGGCGCTTTTCCACGAACGCCATCGCGCCCTCCACGAAGTCCTCACTCCCCGCCATCTCTCGCTGGATCTGCGCCTCGAGCTCGAGCTGCTCCTCGATGCGCGCGTACAGCCAGTTGTTCAGCTGGCGCTTCGTGCCCGCATACGAGCGCGTCGGGCCGGCCGCCATGCGCGTCGCCAGCGCCGCGGCCTCCTCGTTTAGGCGCTCGTCGGGGAAGACGCGGTTGATCAGGCCCCACTCCAGCGCCCGCGGCGCGGGCAGGCGCTCGCCGAGCATCATCAGCTCGCTCGCGCGCGCCATGCCGATGCGCGAAGGGACGAACAGCGAGGAACCGCCGTCGGGGACCAGCCCGATGTTCACGAACGCGAGCAGGAAGTACGCGCTCTCACCCGCCACGATCAGATCGCAGCACAGCGCCAGCGAGCAGCCAATCCCGACAGCCGGGCCGTTCACCGAGGCGATCACCGGCTTTGGCATCTCGCGGATCGCGTGCATGATCGGGTGGTAGCGCTCGGTCAGCGTCTTGTAGACGTCCGGCCTCCCATCCGGCGTGGTCTCGCCGCCGCTGAAATCCTTCAAGTCGGCGCCCGAGGAGAAGGCCCGTCCCGCGCCCGCGATCAGCACCGCGCGCACCGACTCCTCGCGGCGTGCGCGATGCAGCGCCTCCAGCAGGTCTTCGCCGAACTGCCTGTTCCAGGCGTTCAGCGCCTGCGGGCGGTTCAGCTCGATCGTGGCCACGCCGTCGCCGAGCGACACGTTGACGGTCTGAAGTGAAGTGTTGGTATCGCTCACGGCGTTCCTTTCCCGGGTTTCCCGGATAATCCCACGGGTGACGGTGAGGCGACCTGTGATCGGCATGTGCGCGGCTCTCGAGCGCGCGCGCTGGAGCGTGTGGGACCTGCGTGCTGCCCTGCTGCCGTACAACTACATCGAAGCCGTCCAGCGCGCGGGTGGGCTGGCGCTGATGCTGCCCGTGGACGAGCGCGCGAGCGAGGACCCCGCTCAGGTCCTCGACTTGCTCGACGGGCTCATGCTCGCGGGGGGCGCCGACATCGATCCGGCGTGTTACGGCCAGAGTGTCCATGCGGAGACCGTCGACACGGTCCCCGAGCGCGATGCCTTCGAGCTCGCGCTGACGCGGGGCGCGATCGAGCGCGATCTGCCGGTGCTGGGTATCTGTCGCGGCATGCAGCTGGTCAACGTCGCATGCGGAGGGACGCTGCAACAGCATTTGCCCGAGCGCTACGGCCACGAAGAGCACCGGCGCGTCATCGGCTCCTTCGACGGTTCCGACCACGACGTGCGCCTGGACGAAGGCTCGCTCGCGGCCCGCGCGGCGGGGGAGGTCGCGCACGCTACCAAGTCCCACCACCATCAGGGCGTCGATCGTCTGGGCGAGGGCCTGCTCGTGAGCGGCACCTCCGCCCTCGACGAGCTCCCCGAGGCGATCGAGCTGCCGGACAAGCGCTTCGTGCTCGGCGTGCAATGGCATCCCGAGGCCGACACGGCCAGCACGGTGATCGACGCGTTCGTCACCGCCGCCGCCTCGCGCGTGTCTGCCGCGCGCGCTGCGTAGAAGATCGCTCGCGGGGGCCGCTCATATACTCAGCCCGCAGTGCGGTTGTCGAGATTGATCAGGGCGACGGCCTGGGGGGTGGTGGTGGCGGGAGTTGCCGCGCCGTTGGTGCGCAAGCGAGTCGCGACGCCGCCGCTCGTGACCCAGACCGTCGCGTTCGCCGCGCCGGTCGCGCTGTGCGTGGCGGTGCGCCGCTCGCGCACGCGCGACGTGGCCGTGTGCAGCCTGCAGATGTGGGCGTATCTGGCCGCGTACAAGACGCCGCATGACGACGAGGAGGGGCAGGCACGGCGTGTGCACATTGACTACCCGATCGACATCGATCGCGCGCTCGGCCTCGGTCAGCTGCCGACGCTGCGCCTGCAACATGCGCTCGCCAAGATCGACGCCGCGAACGGACAGCCACGCTGGCGCCTGCTCGACAAGGTACTCGTGTGGGCTCACTGGTCGTGGTTCCTCGTGCCCCACGGCTCGCTCGCCTACATCCTCTTCCGTCACCCCGACAAATTCCCACGCGCGGCGGTGATGACCTACGCCGTGTTCGATCTCGGCGCGAGCGTCTACTGGGTCGCCCCGACCGCGCCGCCGTGGTACGCGGTCTCTGAGGCTGGTCGCGACGAGCACGGTGCGCAGGACGTGCGCCGCATGATGGTCGAGTACGGCGAGCATTTCTGGCGAGACGGCTGGGGCCCTCTATACAGTGTGTTCGGAGGCAATCCCTTGGCTGCGATGCCCTCGCTGCACTTCGCCACATCACTGATGGCCGCCCTCCTGCTAGCCGAGGCGGGGCCGTTCGCTGGTGCCCTCGGGGCCACGTACACGACGGTTCTCGGGTTCGCACTCGTGTACCTCGGCGAGCACTACGCGGTCGACCTGCTCGCGGGGGCGGCGCTGACAGGTGTTGTGCGCCGGTTGGGCCCGCGGGCGGGCCCGGCGCTTGCGGGCTTCGGGCGCGCGGTGGGGACGCTCGAGGCGATCGCGCACGAGGCGCGGTGATGGAAAGGGGGGAGAGCGAACCGGAGATGGCATCGAAAGAAGCGAACGACACTCCGTCGCGGGCGCTGTCCTCCTCGCATCACGAGGAGGAGATGCCGCGCGTCGTGATCACGCGCCGGCAGGCGATCGGCTTCGGGGTGTTTGTGCTCACGATCGTCGGGTTCATGTACTTCGTCCTGCCCAAGCTCGCGGGGGTCGGCACGACGCTGCACCACATCGAGGACGGCGACGGCTGGTGGATCGCGATCGGGGTGGTGCTCGAGCTGCTCTCCTTCGCCGGCTATGTGGTCCTCTTCCGCGCGGTGTTCGTCGGCAGGGACCCGCATCCCTCGGAGCCGATCGGCTGGCGCGAGAGCTACCAGATCACGATGGCCGGCCTGGCCGCCACGCGCCTGTTCGCGACCGCCGGCGCGGGTGGGATCGCATTGACCGCCTGGGCGCTTCGCCGCTCGGGGATGGAGGCGCGATTGGTCGCATGTCGGATGGTCGCGTTCATGGTGCTGCTCTACGCGGTCTATGCGTGCTCGGTGCTGATCGACGGCATCGGCCTCGGGATCGGGCTGTTCCCCGGAGGCGGTTCGTTCGCGCTGACGATCGTGCCTGCGATCGTCGCCGCGATACTGATCGTCGCGGTCGGTGCGATGGCGCTGCTCCCGAACGACATCGAGCGTCGCCTGCAAGGCTGGGCCTCGGGTTCGGGCCGGCTCGCGCGCTGGGTCGCGCTCGGCGTGACCGCTCCCGCCCTCGCGGCGAGCGGGGTGCGCACCGCGATCGAGCTGATCCGCTCGCGCGATCCCGGCCTGCTCGGGGCGGTCGCGTGGTGGGGCTTCGACATCAGCGTGCTGTGGGCGATGTTCCACGCGTTCGGCTCGCCGCCGCCGTTCACGGTCATCTGGATGTCCTACTTCCTGGGCATGCTCGGCAACCTGCTGCCGCTGCCCGGTGGTCTCGGCGGCGTCGAGGGCGGCATGATCGGCGCGTTCGTCGCGTTCGGCGTGGACTTCAACCTGGCGGTGCTCGCGGTGCTCTCCTACCGCGCGATCTCCTTCTGGCTGCCCACCATCCCCGGAGCCATCGCCTACTTCCAGCTGCGCCGCACCGTCGCGCGCTGGCGCGAGGAGCAGAGCGCTCATCCAGCGATTGCCTCGCATGCCGGCACGGTCGAGAGGGCCGGGGTGTTGCAGGGATCCTGATTACACCGGCTCGGGGCCGCGATCAGATGAGCGGCGCCGGTTTGCAGCTATACTTTACAAAGTAAAGTGCCACCGGGTGTTGAGACGGGCCTAAGCTCCGTAGTGAGACCAGCGGACGAGAACGGAGAGACGATGGACGAGACGAGCAGCGGCGAGATCGAGAACACGATCATCATCGGCAGCGGACCGGCGGGATACACAGCGGCGCTTTACACCGCGCGTGCGAACCTCAACCCGTTGGTCATCGAGGGATTTGCGTGGGGCGGCCTCCTTCAGCAGACGACTGACGTCGAGAACTACCCCGGCTTCCCCGAGGGGATCATGGGCCCGGAGATGATGCAGAAGCTGCGCGACCAGGCCGAGCGCTTCGGCGCGCGCCTGGAGACAGACCAGGCCGAGCGCGTGGAGCTCGCGAACGAGCCCGGGGGCGTCCACCGCGTGTGGGTCGGAGACGTCGAGCATCGCGCGCGCACCGTCGTGCTGGCGATGGGCGCCGAGCACAAGAAGCTCGGCGTTCCCGGCGAGGAGGAGCTGAGCGGCCGCGGCGTCAGCTACTGCGCCACCTGCGACGCAGCCTTCTTCAAAGGGGCTCCGACGCTGATCGTCGGCGGCGGAGACTCGGCGATGGAGGAGGCGATCTTCCTCTCCAAGTTCGCCTCGGGCGTAACCGTTGTGCACCGGCGTGACGAGTTCAGGGCCTCGAAGATCATGCTCGAGCGCGCGCGCGAACAGGAGAACATCGAGCTGCTCACGCCTTACAACGTCAAAGAACTGCTCCCCGGTGAGGGCGGTGCGCTGTCCAAGGCGGTGCTCGTGCATTCCCACACAGGCGAGACGCGCGAGTTGGAGATCACGGGCGCGTTCATCGCGATCGGGCACGAGCCCCAGTCCGAGCTCGTGCACGGCCAGATCGACGTGGACGGCGAGGGCTACGTCAAGGTAGCGGGGCGCTCCACGCGCACGAACCGCCCGGGCGTGTTCGCCGCCGGCGATCTCGTGGACCACACCTACCGTCAGGCGATCACCGCCGCCGGTTCCGGATGCCAGGCGGCGCTCGATGCCGAGTGGTACCTACGCGACACCCCCGAGGTGCCCACGCCCGCGGGCATGCCCGAAGGTGATCTTGCCGAGGCGCAGTGGGAGCCCGTTGCAGATGCTGGGTAGGGCACTAGCCCGATAGTGGGCTCACCTTCTCCAGGGCGGTCGATGAGCATGCTGGCCGATTGGAGATCTCGATGATCTCCAATCGGTGAGGACGCAGGGAGCGTGGCGTACTACGTACGCGAGCG
>DASXMO010000107.1:0-24535 GCA_036495605.1 Solirubrobacteraceae bacterium | reverse complement strand
GTGTCTGCGCATGAGCAGCTTGGCCGGTCCGTTGGCCACGCTCGCCGCGATCACGATCGCCATCACTCCATCGCGCGCGGCCCGCCGCCCCGCCCCGCCGCCGAGCAGAGCGAGCCCTCCCGCGACGGCCAGCCACAGCCGCGAGTAGTCAGCCGCCCTTGTCGTGAGGATAAGGACGCGATCTCGGCCGGGCGTGCGTACTTGCGCGGAGTGCCGCATCAGCGCGCGGTCCAGGCGCCCGATCGGCCCGCTCATCGGTGCGCCTTCCGGCTAGGCCGCCCCATCTCCCCGACGCAGGCGCAGACATACACCGCCCACCCGGCTCCCAACACCACACCGGCGATCACATCGCTCGGGTAGTGCACGCCGAGGTAGACGCGCGAGAGCGCGACGGCGAGCACGATCAGCGCCGCCAGCGCTACCGCCCAGCGTACGCGCGTAGGCGCCACCCCCACGCTTTGCATTGCCAGCACCAGCGAGAACCAGAATGCGCCCGCCTGACTCGAGTGTGCGGAAGGAAAACTGGGGCCGGTCACGGTCTGCAGATGCTCCACAGGCGGACGCGGCCTTCCGACGAGGACCTTGACGAGATCCGCAATCAGGCTTGCGCCCGCGAGGCTCAACGCCACGGCTGCCGCCTGGCGAGGCAGACCCGCCCGCACGAGCAGCACACAACAAGCGAGCGCCAGTGGTACGAGCAGCCACAGGCTCCCGGCCCAGGTGACGGCCCGGGCGATGGCGGTGAGCGTCGGCGTGCGCTGTTCGGCGAGCCCTCGCATGAGTTCCTCCTCGCCCGACCCGACGATCGAGGTCCAGAGGGCGCCGACTCCCCAGCCGACGAGTACGAGGACGACCAGCCCGAGCACCAGGCACACGGCAGTACGCATCATCGCCCTGCAGCCACCCGCAGCAGCGCGCCCAGGTTCTCGCCCGTGAGCGCGACCGAGCGCGCCGCGGGCGCGAGCCCGGCCTGACGCGGTAGGCGCACACGCAGGGCGCCGGTGATCGAGGTGAACCGCAGCGGCGGTTCCAGCAAGAGCGCCTCCCCGTCCAGGCCGATCTCGACCGGTCCGCCGGAGCGAACCTCGAACTCGGGTGTCGCCCACGACATCAGCCCGGGAAAACGACTGGCCTGTCCGACTAGCTCCAGCGCCACGAACCTGGACGCCTCCGCCGAGCCACGGATCCGCGCGGCGACAACGCCGAGCACGCCACCATCGATACGCGCGCGCGTGCCGACACCGCTCAGGTGCGTGAGCTGATAGGGGTTGTTCGACACCAGCACCAGGGCCGCGTCGCTGCAGGGTCGGCCGTCTGGCGTGGTGAACTCGAGGTCGATCGGCTCGGCTCCCGGCCCGAGCATCTCGGGCAGCATCTCCGACCACGTGGCGAGCTTGGCGTCGCGGTAGGCCTCCGACTGGACCACCTTTGCGTAGACGCCGAGCGAGGCGTTGTTGACGAACACGCGCTCGTTGACCATGGCTAGGTCGATCCGCCGCTCGACCCCGTCGGTGAAAGCATCGAGGGCGCCGACCACGTCGTCGCGGTCGAGGCCGAGGTCGAGCGCGAAGTGGTTGCGAGTCCCGGCCGGAATGCAGACGTGCGCGACATCGTGGCGGGCGGCCACCGTGGCCACGAGCGCCTGCGATCCGTCGCCGCCAGCCATGCCGAGGATCGCCGCACCACCGCGGACAGCGTCCTCGGCGAGCTGGAGCAGATCGTCGCTCGGGCCCAAGATGATCGGTTCGATGCCGCGGCGTCGCGCCTCGCCGGCCAGATCGAAGCGCTCGGCCTTGCCGCCGCCGGACTTCAGGTTGATGATCAGCGCCGCCGGGGCCGGAGCGCGGGTACTCCTGGCGCTGTCGCCGGGAGCCGACCCGGCCGCCGGCCGACCCGTTCGGGCAAGCGCGTAGCGAGCGCCGAGTCCGAACAGAGCCAGGAGAGCAAGCAGCGCGAGGAGCACCAGCAGCCCGTGCCAATTGGCGATCAAGAGGGCCACCAGACCCGTAGTCGCGAGCAGTGCGAGGACGGCGCCGGCGGCGCGCCGTCGCCCGCTCCGGGTCAACGCATACCAAGCTGCCGCCGAGGCCAAAAGCACCAGTGCGACAGCGCCCGCGGCGAGCGCGAGATTGCCCGCGAGCGCGACGAGCGCCACGACGACCATCGCTGCCGGTGCCAGCAGCGCGACGATTGCCGCGGCGCGCGACTGCCAGGACACTTGCGCAATCGCACCGTCAGTCGGGGCTTGGGGTCCGGGGTTCACGCTGGAGCCCGTCCACGGTGAAATGCGGGCGGGCGCGAGTCCACGGCCTCGGTGGCGGGCGAGCCTAGCCCGCGAGCGCCCGCTGCTTGATCTGGTCGAACTCGGCCTGGTTGATGGTTCCCTGTTTGAGCAGCTCCTGGCCTTTGGCGATCTGCTCGGTGGGATCGCTGCGTCCGGCGACAGACCTCACGTACCTGTCCATGTCCGCCTGTGTCGTCTCCTGCTGCTTGAACGTCCGCTCGGCTATCCCTTTGTGCTCGGCGATGAGATAGACGAACACGCCCAGGTACGGGAGGATGATGACGAACACGATCCACGCGGTCTTGCCGAATCCGCCGATGTCTTTGCGCCGGAAGATGTCCGCGAAGACGGTGAACAGCAGCCAGATCCAGATGAAGAAGGCAAAGAAGATCAACAGCGTCCAGAAGACTTCGAGCAGCGGATAGCTGGTAGCGAGCATGGGTCCTTTCCCGTGGGCAGTGAGCTGTGGTCGGTAGGCATCCTACCGCCAGCGCTTCAGCGACGCATCTGCACTGCCGCGCTCGCGGCGGCAACTGGGGCAAGACGATGACGCCGCCCGCTATCCTGCGGACCTCGAAATGACTCCCGCAAGCACTCAGCCCTTTGGAGACGCCCTCCGGGCGCTCATGGACAAGCGAGGCCTCAGCTATCGTGCCCTGGCCGAGGTGACCCGCTCCATCGACGGCCAGGGAATGACCCACGCGCACATCAACATGCTCGCAAACGGACATGACCGGCCGTCCATGCGCGCGATGGAACTGATAGCGAAAGCCTGCGAGGTGCGGCCTGACTACTTCGCCGAGTATCGGCTGCTGGTTGCAATGCGTGAACTCGACCCAGGTGCGGTCGGACTCGAGCAGGCGCTGACGAATCTTAACGACCGACTCCGCGCCCGTAGAGGCGCTGACGCCAAAGCGCGAAGAGCCCCACGGTTGCGAGCGCAACCTCGTCCCACCAGCCCCTGATTGGGCTGAACGGGCTGAGCGCGATCGCGAACAGAACGGCCCACGTCAGCCAGGCGCCCTCGACGGCGCGGCGCGTGACCTCCGGGTAGCGCCAGACCATCTGAGTGAAGCGCTCGGAGAATACGCCTAGGTCATCGTCCTCACCGAGCAGCCACGCGGTCAACCAGAACGCGAATAGCGCACCCATGAACGTGACATAGCCAACGGGCCTGAGGAGAACCCGCATTAGACGCAAGATGCACTCCCCCGATTTTGACTAGGCGAAAGTAGCACAGATCCCGACTGGGCGAACGTCAGCCGCTTAGAACCCTCTACCAGCTCTGGCGTACCGGCTAGATGCCGAGGATCTTGGCCTTCGCCGCCGCGAACTCCTCGTCGGTGAGCACTCCCGACTGGTGAAGCTCGCCGAGCTCCTTGAGCTTTGCGGTCGAATCCTGTTCAGCCGGCGCGGGCGGCGCCACTTGCTGGGGCTGTTGTTCGTATTGCTGCTGTTCCTGTGCCGCCCACTTGCCAGCCTGGCGACGACTCACCCGATTGGATACAGCCGTGGCAGTACCGGCGATGACGGCGGTGCGGGCCATACCGCGGAGTAGTGGCATTTTTTATCCCCTTTGTCTCAAGGCGCTCAGGACGCCGCCTCGGCGGCGTCGAGGGCCTTTACGGTGTCAAGGATGTCTTGCGCCGACACCCGCTGAGCGGTCAGCACGCGACCTCCATTTCGACGCACGGCCTGCACGAACGGCGCGGCCCACGTGTTCTCAAAGCAGATCAGCACCGCGGTCTCACCCGGCTCGAGCGCCTCGCCGGCGACGCCGGCATCCTCGTCGCCGAGCATCCCCGTCTGCGCGCCTTCGAACACGGCAAGGTCGGGGTACCCGTCCCCGTCGAGATCGGCGATCGCCAGACCGGAGACTGTCCCCTCGGCGTCCTTTTGCACTACGAGCACGTCGAGAACCCGAATGATCCCGCGATCCACGAGGTCGACAAAGACCGGAATGGCCTCGCCGGTCCGGGAGGCACCGGGCGGGAAGCCGATCACGACGATGTCTACGGGGCCAAGCTCCAATTCGTCGCTACTCACGACTGCTCCTCTCGTCGGGCTCTGTCGCTCCTGCAGATGCGCAAGGCATCGGCCGCGCGACGACATCCTGCTTGTGTGAACAGAAGTGTACGACTCCCGAGAAGACCTCAGGTGACGGGCGGCGGCGTACCCTGAGCGCTTGCGGTGAGCGCGGGGTCCCAATCGCAGACGGTGCAGGCATGCACGACGGCGGAGCGGGCGAACTCGAGCGCGAAGGCATGCGGATCGGGCGCCGCACAGACATCACTCCAATCGAGGACGTACTCGCCGAGCGCGTCCTCCCAGCGCGCCGGCGCCGGGGCGAGATTTGCGGCGGCGAAGCCCTCGGGCGCGGGATGGGCGTACGCATAGAAGGCGGCCTGTGCGTAGCGCGCATCGCCGGGCCACCACCCTACGGCGACCTCCTGGACGTCCATGGCGTTGCGCATGATGAAGTCCTGAGAGGGCGGCTCGGCGGGAAGGCCGGAGAAGAGGTTGACGGCGAGGTCGAAGGAGCCCCACCACGCGTTCACCGGAGTGCTGCGCCCGCGATAGGGCGCGCGCAGCGCCGCGAGCACGAGCGCGGCCTGCGTGGCGGCGGCGAAGTAGGAGACGACCTGGGCGGGGTCGTAGCGTGTGTGCAGATCATCCTCGTCGAGGGGCACGCTCCAGCTCACCTCTTGGGGCGTGGGATCGATCTCGACAGTGCCTGCGAGGGCGCGGACGGACGCGAGCACTTCGCGCGTGACCTCTCCGACGGGCCTGTCGGGGCTCAGCGCGACGCGACGCGAGCCGCCGTTGCTGTGCTCGACGAGTGCCTCGTGGGTGTGCAGGTCGAGCGCGACGACGATCGCCCCGGAACCGTCGGGCGCCGGGAGCGGGTATGTCTCCCAGCCGCGCGCGGTCAGGCGCAGGGCAGCGTGCTGCAGTTGGGGCTCGGGTGGGGCGAGCGCGACGGCGAGCTTGCCCAAAAGCTGTGTGTGTGCGTGCAGAGTGTCGCAGGTCTCGTGCCACTCTTCGTAGATCGGTGCGGGCCACGGTGAGGTCATCTGGCACACGCTAGCGCTTGCGTAGACTCCGCCGATGGAGTTCCGCACGATCGCCGGCGAGGGCGAGCAGCGATACGTCGTCTCCCAGCGCGGCGAGGGGCCGGATGTGGTGTTGCTGCATGGGTTTCCCGACACCCCGTGGTCGTGGTCGCAGATCGAGGAGACACTGGTGAACGCGGGTTGGCGCGTGACGGTGCCGTGGCTGCGCGGATACCACGAGGAGACGATCGTCCCCGGTCGCGGCTATGACCCGGAATCCATCGGAGGCGACGCGCTGGGCTTGCTCGACGCAATCGGCGTTTCGCGCGCGGTGATGGTCGGCCACGACTGGGGCGCGCTGGCCACCTATGTCGCGGCCGCGCTGGCGCCCGAGCGTGTGCAGGCGATTGTCACGATGGGCATCCCCCACCCCAGCCTGCTGAAGCCCTCACCCGCCTCGCTGTGGGCGGTGCGACACTTCTTCGCGCTGAAGCTTCCTTGGTCGGCGCGCACCTGCCGGCGCAATGACTTCGCTTACTTGGACAGGCTTTGCCGACGCTGGTCACCGGGCTGGTCGGGCCCGGAGCGTGAGGAGACACTGCGGCGCGCGAAGGAGGCACTTTCCTCACCGGCGACGCTGGAGGGCGCAATCGCCTACTACCGCGCCCTGCCGCTCGGCGGCCAACCGCCAGCCCTCAGGCGCGTGCCGCGAGTCACGGGACTGGTCATCGGCGGAGAGCACGATCTCGGTGATGGTTCGATGCTGACGCGCACCGCCGAGCTGCTCGGATCGCCAAGTCGAGCTTTGATCGTGCCGGGCGCAGGTCACTGGCCCCAGCGAGAGAACGCCGCGGTGGTCGTGCCTGAGCTGCTCGAGTTCATGACACAGCTCGACTCCTAGAGCTAGCCGCCCCCGACTCCCAGCCAGCCGCCCGACCCTTATCTAGGTGGCGGGCGCGCGCCTCAGTCGATGGTCTCCGGGGAGA
This sequence comes from Solirubrobacteraceae bacterium, assembly GCA_036495605.1. Taxonomy (GTDB): domain Bacteria; phylum Actinomycetota; class Thermoleophilia; order Solirubrobacterales; family Solirubrobacteraceae; genus Palsa-744. The sequence continues at coordinate 18,212 of DASXMO010000107.1, read as the reverse complement.
CCTCGATCCGCGGGTTCGCGGCGTGTACTTCATGCGGGCTGTGCTCGAGATCCTGCACGTCGCGACGGGTGATGGCGAGGTAGGCGACGAAGCAGAAGATGGCGCCCCCGAGCACGAGCGTGACGGTGCCATCGCCCCAGCCGAGTCCACCGACGCTTTGGGGCTTGCCCATCCAGTCGGCGAAGGAGGCGCCGAAGGGGCGGGTGGCGACGTAGGCGAACCAGAAGGAGAAGATCGGATTCCAGTCAAACCGCCAGTAGCCGAGGGCGGGAATCGCGATCACACCGGCGAAGAGGAGACCTGAGCCGAAGTACCCGAGGCCTAGCGTAGACGCGGTCATGTCTCCGAGGGCTGTGCCCATTGCGAAGGTGGCGACGACGGCGAGCCAGTAGAAGGCCTCGCGACGGGCGGTGTCGATGCTGTGGATCGAGAGCGTGTGCTCGGTTTGCTGCCAGCTGTAGAAGACCGCGAACAGGACGAGCGCGTAGAAGATGCTGGACGCGGCGTAGGGAACGCCGAAGCCGACGTGCAGGACGTCGGCGGCCATCGTCCCGAAGATCCCGACCATGACGACGGCGGTCCAGTAGGGCCAGGCGTTGTAGCGGCGCCGGGAGAACTGCCAGGAGAGGGCTGCGAGGAAGGCGATGAACCCGAGCGCGACGGCCTCGATGGGCGCGATTGCGTGGACGAGGTAGTCCGAGGTGGACTCGCCCATCGCGGTCGAGAGCGCCTTGATCGCCCAGAAGTAGGCGGTGATCTCGGGTACGCGCAGAGCGCCACGCAGGGTGAGTCGCTTGTAGAGGGCACCGTCGGCGATGGCGACAGTTTCCCACGACCGGGAGATCTCCGCCGCACGCGCGGTCGTATGGTTCGCGTACGAGAGAGACCACGACGAAGGATGTAAGCCAATGGACGCCGTGAACCACCAGATCAGACTCGCCGCCCGCCCGGAAGGGTTGCCCAAGCCGAGCGATTGGTCTCATACCGAGGAACCCCTTCCCGAGCTCGAGGACGGTGAGGTGCTGGTGAAGACGCTGTACGTGTCGCTGGACCCGGCGATGCGGGGTTGGATGAACGACACGAGGTCGTACATCCCACCGGTGGGCGTGGGTGAGGTGATGCGCGCGCTGGTGGCGGGCCGCGTGGTCGCCTCGAGGCATCCTCGTCGTGCGGTTGGCGACTACGTGACGGGCATGGTGGGCGTGCAGGAGTACGCGGTCATGAGCGGGGATGGCCTGGGGAAAGCCGATACGAGCGTTGCGCCGCTGCCGAGATATCTGGGCACGCTGGGGATGCCGGGGATGACGGCGTACTTCGGCTTGTTGGACATCGGCCGGCCGATCGAGGACGAGACGGTCGTCGTCTCCGGCGCGGCGGGCGCCGTGGGCGGGGTCGTGGGCCAGATCGCGAAGCTGAAGGGCGCGCGCGCGATCGGGATCGCGGGGGGTGCGGAGAAGTGCGAGTACATAGTCGAGGAACTGGGGTTCGACGCGGCGATCGACTACAAGGCGCAGGACGTGCGCGAGGGATTGCGCGAGCACTGCCGCAAGGGCATTGATGTGTATTTCGACAACGTCGGCGGGGAGATCCTCGATGCGGCGCTCGCGCGGCTGGCGCGACACGCGCGGGTGGTGATCTGCGGTGCGATCTCGCAGTACAACGCGGGAGCGCAGATGGTCGGCCCGGCGAACTACCTGTCGCTGCTGGTCAACCACGCGACGATGACGGGGTTCGTGGTCTCCGACTACGGCGATCGCTACCTGGACGGGGTGCGCGAGATGGCCGGCTGGCTGGCTGAGGGCAGGGTCGTCGCGCGCGAGGATGTGGTCCCCGGCGGTGTGGAGGCCTTCCCGGAGACGTTTCTGCGCCTGTTCGAAGGCCGGAACATCGGCAAGCTCGTACTGCAGGTCGCCGAGGACGAGTGATGCCGCGCGCTCGGCAGCGACGCCGAGGGTTCAAGAGCAAACGCCGCGGCTCAGAAGCAACGCTGCGGGCTCAGAGTTGACGCCGCGGACTCGCGGGTGACGCCCGACTCAGCGCGCCGGCGAGAGTCCGCGGGCGGCGAATTCGAGCATGTGTTCGAGGTGCGCTTCGAGCGTTTCGAAGTCGTGTTCGCCGGGGTAGACGGCGCTGTGGGCGTCGGCTCCGGCGGCGCGCAGGGCGGCGGCGAAGGGGGCGTTCTCGGAGGGGTTGGCGATGTCATCGGAGGCGGCTCCGTAGACGTAGGCGCGCAGGCCGAGATGCGAGATCGTGGAGCGGTCGGCTTGCAGCTGTCCTCCCAAGCCGTTGAAGAAGCCGAGCCAGCTCTCGACGGCGGAGAAGGTCTGCGGATGGTTCAGGGCGAGGTGCATCGCGCCGTAGCCACCCATCGAGTACCCGGCGATCGCGCGTCCGCCACGGGTGGGGCTCGTGGGCAGCATGCGGTCGATCAGTCGCTGCACTTCGAGGACGTAGGTTTCATAGCGGGCGGTGGTGTGGTTCAGCCAGTTATTGGTGCCGGGCCCGCCCTGGATCATGACGGCGATCGTCGGCGGGATAGCGTGCTGGGCGATCAGGCGGTCGAGCGTGCTCTGCAGGCCGATTTGCAAGAAGGATTCGTCGGTCTGATCGTCGCCGTGCAGCAGGTAGATGACGGGATAGCGCGCCGTGCTGCTCGCGTAGTCGGGGGGCAGGTAGACGAGGAAGGAGCCTTCACCGTGCAGTGCCGCGGAGGCGTAGCTGCTGGAGTCGATCGAGCTGCCGGCGGCGTCGCGACTGACGAGCCTCACCGCAGGCAGGGGTTGCGCGGGGACGGGGATCGTGCGGGCGAGCTCGCTTGCGGCCGCGGCCTGACCGGCGGTGGGGCGCATGCCGACGAGGTGTTCGAAGTTCGTGCGGCCGTCGAGCGCTAGCCCGAGGCAGACGGCGGCGAGCGCCGCGAGCAGCAGGCTCGCGCCGTAGCGCCGACGCAGCGCTCGCGACGAGCGGGCGCTTCCGAGGATGGCTCCTTGGCCGGCGGAGGCTGTGGCCAGCCGCGGGAGCGTGGGGATCCATGCGGGCGGCGAGAGCTCAACAGCCGCTTCGCGTCTACTGCCGCTGCTGCCGGGCCAGGCCCAGTCGCCGGTCTCGTCGAGCCATACGTGTGCGCGCGTGCTTCTCACGTGCTGCATTGAACGGCGCGAGGGCGCGGCTGCCAAGTTCTGCACGAACGCTCCCACACGCTTAGCGCGTGCTCCACACCTGCCCGGTGTCGCCGAACCCGAGCGCGCGCTTGGTCGCTTCGGTGAGGTCGAATTCGCGCCCGGCGACGTAGGGCCCGCGGTCGATGACGCGCACGCTGACGGTACGATCGCCGTAACGCAGCGTGACGAGCGAGCCGCATGGGAGCGTCTTGTTGGCGACGCCCATGGTGCTGCTGGTCAACTCTCCGCCACATGCCAGACCGCCGCCGCCTCCATACCAGGAGGCGCCGGCGAGGCGATAGACGGTCAGGCGTCCCAGAGCGCGGTGCGCGGCACGATCGGAGGCGTCACCGGCGAAGCGCAGCCGCACGCGCTCGCTGCCGTCGTGACGTGGCGTGTAGCGCAGGCGAAAACGCCCGGCGCGCCGGGTGTGGGTGCTCGCGAGCGTGCTCCAACCGCGGGCGCCGAGCGCCTGGAGGGAGACGATCCGCCCGGCGAGCCCTGGACGCAGGACGCCGGCGATCGTGTTCGCGTGGCCGGCGAGCACGTTGAGGTCCGGGTGGCGCACCGCCAGGGAGACGTGCGCTGTGGCAGAGCTCAGCCCGGTGAGGGGCGCGATGCCCGGCGTGGAGCCACCGGTGGCGGCTTCGACGAGTGATGGCAGCGGCGGCGTTGCGGGCGCAGCGGACTGCGCCGACGTCGCGGGGACGTACATCGAGGAAGAACCTCCTGGGTGTCCGCCTACGGGGTTAGCTGTCGGGCTCACGAGCGGAGATGTGCGCAGGAGCGCGCGTCTACCGGGCGTTACGGCCGCAGCAGCGGCCGATTCGCCCCATCCGGACCGGCCTCTGTGAGGCGATCCGGCAGTGGGTCCCCCGTTCGCACCCATCCACGGGTACGACTCGGCAGGGTCGAACAGATTCGAGGCTAGTCGGTCTTGCTGCCGGTGCTGTGTGTCATAGCTCACAGCTCGTGGTCGCCATAGCGTCGCTCAGCGCCCGTTTGGACGGACATCTGCGTGGACAATAATCGTGTTATAATCTTTCTTTTCCTGCAAATTCAGGGTTTTATATGGCTACGCGACAGGACATTCGTAAGGACTTTCCCAGAGACTATTTGGAGTCCCATCCGTGGATCAGTTTTCAGCTCCGACTCTCGAAGGCTCCCTGGACGCTGTGGAACCACATCGGGGAAGCCCATTCGAAGTGCCGCCATCTCTCCAAGACCCCTCTGCCCCCGGCGTTGGCGCGGAAGATGGAAATGGTCTATCTCGCTAAGGGAGCGCGAGCAAGCGCAGCGATAGAGGGGAACAGCCTCAACGAAGAGCAGGCTATGGCTGCCGTCGAGGGCAAGCTTGAGGTCCCGCAGAGCCAGGAGTACCTTCAGCAAGAGCTCGAAAACGTCATCCAAGCACTCGCGGGCATCGAAATGGACGTGCATCGTGATGGGGCTTTCGAGGTCACCCCAGGCCGATTGCGCGCTCTGAACAAACAAGTCCTGGACGGCCTTGAGGTCGAGGAGCATGTGATTCCAGGCGAGTTCCGCACCGCCGGCATCGTCGTCGGCAACGTCTATAGGGGCGCCCCGGCCCAGGATTGCGATTTCTTGGTCTCCACTCTCTGTGACTGGCTCAACGGGGTCGACTTTCAGAGGGACGGCAAGGACCATGCCAAGGACTTCCTGCACGCCTTCCTGCGTGCCGTCGTGGCTCACGTATACATCGCGTGGATTCATCCATTTGGAGACGGAAACGGGAGGACGGCGCGGCTGGTCGAGTTCGGGATCCTTACAGCCGCCGGCATCCCGTCGGTCGCCGCACACCTTGTGTCAAATCACTACAACGCGACGAGAGCGAACTACTACCGGCAGCTTGAGTTCGCCTCGCAGTCAGGCGGAGACCTAGTCCCATTCCTTGACTACGCGGCGGAAGGGTTTGTGGAGCAACTGCAGCAGCAACTGAACGACGTACATGAGCTAATCGTCAACGCAACCTGGGTCAACTACGTTCATGCGATGTTTCCAGACCGAACCCTGACCGCGCGACGGCAGCGTGATCTGGTGCTGGCGCTCAAGCACGATTCGTATAGCCGCCGCGCCCAAATCACGACGCTGACCCCGGAGTTGACCGAAGCCTATGCAGGCAAGGGAAGCAAGACCGTCACGCGGGATCTGAATGCGCTCAACAAGCTCGATCTGATCGAGCGGACATCGAGCGGAATCCGTGCGAGACGTGAGTTGATCTTGTCGTTCCTACCCCGAGTCACTCCTGGTAGTAGCGAGGGCCTCGGTGGTGGGCACGACGCGCGCGTTGACGTGGACCCCTAGACCCGCGACAATCAACGACGATGGCGAACCCCGACCGACTGTCAGCCCTCGACACGGCGTTTTTGCACCTCGAGGACGACTCGACCGCGCACATGCATGTGGCGTCGGTGATGGTCTTCGAGGGGGTTGCACCGACACCGCGGGAGCTGATCGATCATGTGCTGAGCCGCCTGCATTTGGTGCCGCGCTATCGCCAGCGCCTGGCCTATGTTCCGCTGGGACAGGGACGGCCGCTGTGGACCGATGACCCGCATTTCAATCCGCGCTACCACATCCGTCACACAGCGCTGCCGCGCCCGGCCGACGAGGTCGCGCTCAAGCAGCTCGCGGGACGCCTGTTCTCGCAGCGGTTGGACCGCTCGAAGCCGCTGTGGGAGATCTGGCTGGTGCAGCGGATGGCGGGTAAACGCTTTGCGCTGATCGCGAAGACCCATCACGCGCTGGTCGACGGGATCTCGGGAGTGGACATCACGACCGTGCTGTTTGACACCTCTGCGCAGCCGGCCGGCACCTCGCGCCCGCCGGCGCCGTGGACGGCCAAGCCGCTGCCGGGGTCGGCGAAGCTGCTGGGCGAGGCGCTGATGGAGCGGGCGACCGTTCCGGCCGAGATGGGTAGGGGTACACGAGCATTGCTGCGTGCGCCGCGACGAGTGGCGGGGCAGTTGAAGGACAACGTGGCGAACATCGGCGCGACGACGCTCGCGGGCATCAGCTCGCCGGCGCCGCCGAGCCCGTTCAACGTGGACATCGGTCCGCACCGCCGTTACACGTGGGTGGACACCGAGCTGCCGGTGTTCAAGGCGATCAAGAACTCCTTGGGCGGCACCCTCAACGATGCTGTGCTGGCCTCGGTGAGCCTCGCGCTGGGACGCTACCTGCGCGGGCAGGGCGTGGACACGGAGGATCTGGTGCTGAAGGCGATGGTCCCGGTCTCGGTGCGCGCCGACTCCCAGCGCGGCGCGCTGGGCAACCAGGTCGCGGCGATGTGGGCGCCGCTGCCGGTCGGCGTGGAGAATCCCGCTGATTGCCTGGCGCAGATTCGTGACGCGATGGAGCACCTGAAGGAGTCGGGCCAGGCGGTGGGCGCGCAGGTGCTGACGAGCCTCGCGGGCTTCGCCCCCCCGACGATCCTCAGCCAGGCCGCGCGCCTGCAGGCGCGCCAGCGTTACTTCAACCTGGTGGTGACGAATGTCCCGGGACCGCAGTTCCCGCTGTATCTGCTCGGCCGGCGCCTGCGCGGTCTGTATCCGGTGGTGCCGCTCGCTCGCCGCCAGGCGCTGGGGATCGCCGTCATGAGCTACGACGGCCGGCTCGGGTTCGGGCTGCTGGCGGACTATGACGCGGTTCCGGAGCTCGAGTCGATCGCGCGCGATTTGGAGCGGGCGATCGCCTCGCTGGCTCGTGCCGCGGGGGTGTCCGCGCCCGCCAGGCCTGGGAAGCGGGCCGCGTCGAAGAAGGCGGCCTCGGCCAACGGCGCTTCCGCGCGTGGCAAACGCGTTGCGACCAAGCGCACACGCACCGTCTGAGCGATTCCCTGACTTTGCGCCTCGCCCTCTGTCAGATGAACGCCACGGTCGGCGATATCGCCGGCAACGCCGAACGGATCCTCGACGGCCTGAACGATGCGCGTGAGGCGGGCGCGGAGCTGGTGCTGTTCGGTGAGCTGGCGCTCACGGGCTACCCGCCTGAGGATCTGCTGCTGCGCGAGCATTTCCTCACGGACGCCCGCGCGGCTCTGGAGGAGCTGGCGCGCGAGGTCGACGGCACGAGCTCGATCGCGATCGTCGGTTTTCCCGAGCTGGCCGATGGTCGTGTCTACAACGCGGCGGCGGTGCTTGGCGACGGCGCGGTGCAGTTCGTCTATCGCAAGCTGCACCTGCCCAACTACGGGGTGTTCGACGAGCGCCGGTACTTCACGCCGGGCGCGGCGGGTGCGACGATCGAGATCGTTGGCAGCCGCATCGGATTGACGGTGTGCGAGGACCTGTGGCAGCCGGGACCGCCCGCCACCGAGGAGTCCGCGGCGGGCGCGAGTTTGCTGGTGAACATCTCGGCCTCGCCGTACCACGCGGGCAAGGGCGCAGAACGCGAGCGCCTGTTCGCTCATCGCGCGGTGGAGTCCGGCACCTACGTTGCGTTCTGCGCGCTCGTCGGCGGCCAGGATGAGCTGGTGTTCGACGGCCACTCCTTCGTGCTCGATCCGAGCGGCGCACCGGTCGCGCGCGCTGCGCAGTTCGCGGAGGACTTGCTCGTCTGCGACCTCGACCTTCCGCGGACCGGTGAGGCACCGCCCGACACGGCACCAGCCACAACGCAGAACACACCGTCCGACACAGAGCAGGCCACACCCAACGCGGCACGGGGTACGTCCGACGCAGCCCGGGGCACGGCGCCCGGACACGCTTCGATCGCAAGGGCCGGAGCCCCGGCAGAACGAAGCCCGCTGCGCCCGCAGCTCGCGCCGCTGGAGGCGGAGGTGTATGCGGCGCTGGAGCTGGGACTGCGCGATTACGTTCAGAAGAACGGGTTCGCGAGCGTCGTGTTGGGCCTATCGGGCGGGATCGACTCCGCGCTCGTGGCGTGCCTCGCCGCCGATGCCCTGGGGCCCGAGCGGGTGAACGTCGCGATCATGCCCTCGCCCTACTCCTCGACGGCCACTCAGTCAGACGCCCATGTGCTCGCGGCGGCGCTCGGGGTCCAGGCGCACGAGCTGGCGATCAAGGCGGTGATGGACGCCTATACGCACACGCTGCGCACCGACTTCGAGGGACTGCCGCCCGACCTGACCGAGGAGAACCTGCAGGCGCGCATCCGCGGCAACCTGCTGATGGCGCTGTCGAACAAGTTTGGGTGGCTTGTGCTTACGACGGGGAACAAGTCGGAGATGTCCGTCGGCTACACGACGCTGTACGGGGATCTCGCGGGCGGGTTCGCGGTCATCAAGGACGTTCCGAAGACGCTCGTCTACAGGCTGTGCGAGTGGCGCAATTCGCCCGCCGCGGCCGGCGTGCGTTCGGGCTCTCCAGCCGGGTCGGGCGCGCGTGAGGGCTCGCCGGCTGGATCAGGCGCGCGTGAGGGCTCGCAGCCGCGTGCGTTCGCGCCGATCCCGGACTCAATCATCGCTCGACCGCCGACGGCTGAGTTGCGTCACGACCAGCGCGACGAGGACTCGCTGCCGCCGTATGAGCTGCTCGATCGGATACTGCAGGGCTACATCGAGTTCGACCACGGTCGCGAGCGGCTGCTCGCCGACGGGCTGCCCGCCGAGGCGGTGGACCGCACGATCCGCCTAGTCGACCTCGCCGAGTACAAGCGTCGCCAGGCGCCGCCCGGGATCAAGGTGACCACGCGCGCGTTCGGTCGCGATCGGCGGATGCCGATCACGAATCGCTATCGAGGCGGCAGCTGAGCGGTGTCGGAGAAGGGTCGATCGCATCTGGCGTTGCCCGGCCTCGCGCTCGCGGTGCTCTGCACGCTGTGTGTGTGCGCGTGCGGGAACACGATCCAGGATCGGCCGGTCCCGCACAACTCGCTGGAGAGCATGCTGTTGGCGCCATACCCGGTGTATTGGCTCGGCGGGTCCTTCCGCGGCATGGCGATCACCGAAGCCTCGCACGATCCGAGCGGTGCGTTCACGGTTCAGTACGGCGATTGCCTGGAAGGCGGGCAGTCGACGTGCGTGCCGCCCTTGAAGGTGATCACCTCGCCCGATAACGGCTTCGTTCCCGGCGAAGGCCCGGGGACGGCGCGTGCGAGGATCTCTTTGCGCGGTGTCCCCGCCTATCTCGCCGCGAAGGGACGGGCGATCTCGATTCCCACGGGCGGGGTGGTGCTCGACGTCTACTCCCACAGCCCGGCGCTTGCGCTCGCGGCGGCGCAGACCGCGGTGCCGATCAACTCGCCGGGAGCGCTCGGCGGGCCGCTGGCAGCACCGCTGGCGAACACGGGCTTTGGCGAACACCCGCTGCCTTCGCAGACGCCGAGTCCGTTGCGCGCGGTGCGCTGAGCCTCGGCGGCTGCGAGTCGCCGGGAGCCGCAGGGCCACGGGCACGGCGACGCGCGCGGGCTCAGCCGGCGGGTTGGGGGCGCACGGCGATCGTCATGCGCGTGATCGCGCAGGTGCGGCCCTCGTCGTCGCTGAAGGTCACGTCCCACACCCAGGTCGTGCGGCCGCGGTGCAGCCGCAGCGCGCGCGCGTGGACGGTCCCGTCGAGGATCGGCCGCAGAAAGCTCGTGCTGTTGGACATGCCCGTGGCGATGCTGCCATCCCCCATCACGCCTGCAGCCGTGGCCAGCGAGGCGACCGCCTCGGCGATCGACGCGTAGAGCCCGCCGTGCACGAGCCCCATCGGCTGCTTGACCTCGTCGCGCACCGCGACCCGCGCGCGCACCTCGGTGTCTGAGAACTCGACGAACTCCAGCCCGTAGAGCGCGTCGAAGCCGGTTACGGCCGAGTTCAGGAACTCGATCTCGGGGAAGCCCGGCGTTGCCATCGCGGCGCCACGATAGCCTACCCTCGGCTATGGCCCGTCTAGAAGACCTTCCACCGGATCTGCGCGCGACGCTGTCGCTGCTCGTCGATCGCGGCAAGAGCTACGCGCAGGTGGCGGAGCTGCTCGGCATTCCCGAGCAGGCGGTGCGTGACCGCGCCCATGCCGCGCTCGACGCGCTCGCGGGCTCCCCCGGCGATTCGCCCGCCGCCTACACAGCTCCCTCGTCCTCCCCGCCTCGGGATTCGGCGCGCGCCGGCGGACCAAGCGCCCGCAGGGCTGCCTCGAGCGTGGCGGACGCCGCGGCGGGACTGCCTGTGTCACGGCGCGGAGGAGCGCTGCTGCTGGCGGGGATCGTGGTGGTTGTGATCGTCGTGGTGGTCCTCCTGAGTGGTGGTGGCGGCGGCTCGGGCACCGGCAAGAGCGCCGCGACGAGCGCGAGCGGCCATACGACGTCGAGTCTGGCGAAATCGACCAAATCGAGCTCCACGACTGGCGCCAAAGGCTCCACGACCGGCTCGAAAGCCAAAGTCACCAACCAGATCGCGCTCACGCCGCCCGAACCGGCGAGCAAGACGATCGGCATCGCGGAGGTCCTCTCGGAAGGGAGCCAGCACGCGATCTACGTGGCCGCCGAACATCTTCCACCGACGCATGGGTTCGTGTACGTGTTGTGGCTCTACAACTCGCCCTCGAACGCGCAGGCGATTGGCAAGACGACGGTCAACTCGACCGGGCGCATGCAGGCGGGCGCGCTGCTGCCGGCGAACGCGAGCAATTATCGCCAGCTGCTGCTCACGCGCGAGAGCGCTGAACAGCCGAGCCAACCGACGCACACCGTGCTCGCGGGAGCGTTCGCTCTCACGAAATAGAGGGCAGCAGCTTCCCCGGGTTCATGATCCCGGCCGGGTCCAGCTCTCGCTTGAGAGCGCCGAGCGCCGCCACGCCACGCTCGCCGATCTCAGCTGAAAGCCAAGGCGCGTGATCCCGCCCGACGGCGTGATGGTGGGTGATCGTCCCACCACCCGCGACGATCGCTTCGCAGGCCGCGCGCTTGACGGCGCGCCACTGCTCGATCTCGCCTTCGGGGCGCTGCCGGGCGATGAAGGTGTAGTAGAGCGAGGCCCCGGTCTCGTATAGATGCGAAACGTGGCACATCACGAGACCCGGCGTCCCTTCGGCCACGAGCGCGCGTTCGATCGCTCCACCGACCGTCTCGTGCAGGCGCTGCAGGTTCGACCAGCGGGTGGCCGTCTCGAGCGTCTCGACCATCACGCCGTGGCTGAGCAGGTCATCGCGCAGATACGGCGCTTGGAAGCGTCCCGCAAGCCACGCCCGTCCCGGTGAGCCTCCGAGCGCGACCCCGCCGTTGGCGCGCGCGAAACCGATCGCGCGAGCGCGACGGTGCTTGATCTCCTCCTCCCCACCCTCGAAGCCGAGGATGGCGATGCACCGCTGCGTCTGTTGGCCGATCTTCGATCGGTCCCCGCGTCCGCGGGCGCCGAGATAGGCGCGTCCCAACCGCCCCTTCACCCCGCCGCCGCCGGCGAGCGCCATCGAGATGCGCGTCTCGGCGGCGTCGGAGAGCCGCGCGATCTCGGGCATCGCGTGCTCTTGGGCCATGCTCCGCAGCGCCTGCACGCCGGCGGCGAAGCTCTCGAACATGACCCCCTCGTAGCGGCGCTGTTCGGGTGCGCGGCGCACTCGCAGCGAGACCTCGTCGATCACTCCGAGCGTCCCCTCGGAGCCGACGATCAGGTCGCGCATTCCCGGCCCAGCCGCGCTCGCAGGAATTGGCGCGAGCGCGATGTCGCCCGCCGGGGCGGCCAGGCGCAGACCGAGCACCATCTTCGCGATGGCGCCGTAGCCGCTTGAGGCCTGTCCGGCGGAGCGGGTCGCGGCGCAGCCGCCGAGCGTCACGTACTCGTAGGACTGCGGCCAGTGCCCCAGCGTCAGACCCTGCTTCGCGAGCTCGGCCTCGAGCCGCGGGCCGCGAATGCCCGCGCCGACCGTCACGATCCGCGACTCGCGATCGAGCCCTGCGACCTGCGCGATGCGGCGCATGTCCAGGGCGATCACCGCGGCGTGCTCGCCGGCCAGCGGCTCGACGCCGCCGACGACGCTGGTGCCTCCCCCGAAGGGCACGACCGCCAGCCCGCGAGTGGCGCACAGCTCGAGCAGCGCGCGCAGCCGCGCGTGGCTGTCGGGGAGCACGATCGCATCCGGCGCGCCTGCTGGTTCGCCGGCGCGCATGCGCACGAGGTCGACGTAGCCCTTGCCGGCAGCGTGGGCGACGCGTTCGAGATGGTCGTCCCGGACCGCGTCCGCGCCGACCGCGGCGACGAGGACCGCTCTCGCGTCCGCGGAGAGGCGCGTGGACGGAAGCTTCACGGCCTCGAGCGCCACGGGCGGGCGAGGGGAGTCGGCGACCCCGACGGTCTCGCGCAGCAGCTTGAGCGTGTGCGCGTTCAGCGCGGGACCGTGTTGAGGATCGCCCCACCCCCACCAGCGCATCGGCGGCGCCGGCGAGTCAGCCACCGATCCGCTCCAGACCGTCCAATGCCTCGTCGATGGTCTTATTGGCCGCGCGACGGACCATGTAGGCGCCGAAGCGCGAGAAGAACCCGTTCAGCGACTGGCGCAGCTCGATCGTCACCTCGGTTCCCTGTGTGAGACCGTCGCCGAGCGCCTTCAGGCGCACCTCCGTTTCGGCGCTCTTGAGCAGACGGGCGAACGGGCTGTCCTGTAGGCGCTGCTCCCAGCACAGCCGGCGCTCGTGCTCGTCGCAGGTGGCGAGAGTGAAGTCCGCACGCACGTATTTGCCGGCACCGGTGATCAGCACCTCGGTGAACTCGGTGTCGGTGACGTCCTCGACGCGGTTCACCCGCGGCCACCAGCGGGGTAGGTGGTGGGGGTCGCGAATCGTCTCCCACAGCTCCTCTGGCGATGCGGCGATCTTGCGGGTGCGGCTCGCGGTCGGCATCGATGAGCGTCCGTCTGCTCAGGACTCGTAGGAGATCAGCGCATGGGCTTCGTGGGGCACGAGGCGCTCGCGCCCGTGCAGGAACGCGAGCTCGATCAGAAAACCGCAGCCGACGACCTCGCCGCCGAGGCTCTGCACGAGCTCGCAGAGCGCGAGCGCGGTGCCGCCGGTGGCGAGCAGATCGTCGTGCACGAGGACACGTCGACCGGCGCCGAGCGCGTCGGTGTGAAGCTCCAGCTCGCTGGACCCGTACTCCAGCATGTACTCGGCGCTGATCGTCTCATAAGGCAGCTTGCCGGGCTTGCGCGCCAGCACGAATCCCGCTCCTAGCTCCAGCGCGAGCGCCGGGCCGAGCAGGAACCCGCGCGCCTCGGCGGCTATCACGCAGTCGACGTTCAGCGGGCGCGCGTAGTCGGCGAGACCGCGCACCGCGAGCTTCAGCGCACGCGGGTCGGCGAGCAGCGGCGTTATGTCCTTGAAGCCGATCCCCTCCCGGGGAAAGTCCGGGATCTCACGAACGAGCGAGCGTAGGTCGGCCGATGCTGTCGTCATCGTGCGTCAGCGGACGATCTTGCGCAGATCTCGCACTAGAAGCAAATGCTTGAGGTGCGTGGCGACGGCGGCGAGGTTCTCGAGCGCCTCGACCGCCTCCTTGCGCCGTTGGGGGTTGCGCGAGCGCAGCGCGGGGGCGAGGATCTGCTGCAGTAGCGTCGCCTCGCGATCGGCGGAGGAGCGGAACACGCGCAGGTTGCGCCCCCCCACTCCGTAGCGCGCGAGCTCGGCGACCGCGCCGATGATCTCGCGTTCGGTCTCGTCGAAGTAGCGCACGCCTCCGCGCAGCTCGCCCTTGATCACGCCGTACTCCTCGAGCTCGCCCACGAGCTTGGCGTCGGCGTTGGTCTCCTCGAGCACGTCATCCAGCGAGTACAGCGCGCCGGTGGCCTCGCGCACACTCACGCTCGTGCGCCAGGGACGCATGCCCTCGCGCCCACTGCGTTTGCCGGGCGCGGGCGTGGCGCTCGCGGCGCCGTCTCCGGCGCGTCCGCTCGCGAGCTCCTGACGGATCACGCGCAGCGGCAAAAACTCGTCGCGCTGCATCCGCAGGATCGTGCGCAGGCGCGCGACGTCGCCCTGGGTGTAGAGGCGATAGCCGCCGGGGGTGCGCCGCGGGGTCAGGAGTTTCTGATCCTCGAGGTAGCGGATCTTGGAGATCGAGATGTCGGGGAACTCCTGAGCGAGCGCCTTGCAGACGGTGCCGATCGTGATCGACTTCTGCCGCCGCGCCTCGGCGGCGCCATCGCTGTGCTCGAGCTCGGCGTTCAGCCGTTCGACGTCTGTCTGGGGTGTCTGGGTCTGGGCAGTGACGATGGCCATCGCAGGTCCTCAGCGCGCGTGGAAGGTGAGCTTGTACTTGCCGATCTGCACCTCATCGCCCTCTTCCAGGCGTTGGGACTCGATCCGCTCGCGGTTGACGTAGGTCCCGTTCAGCGAGCCGCAGTCATCGAGATGCCATTGGCCTGCGCGCTCGATCAGCAGCGCGTGATCGCGCGAGACGGTGACGTCGTCGAGGAACACGTCGGAGTCTGGGCGCCGGCCGATGCTCATGCGCTCGCCGGCGATCGGAAAGCTCTCGCCGACGCGCCCGCCGCCGGCGCGGATCACGAGCGCTGGGCCGTGGGCCCGGACGTCGTCTGACTCGACGGGCACGAACTCGCCGGCCTCGTCGATCCGGTAGGTCGCGGTGATTGGTTCCCCGCCCACCCCGCCGGTGCCCTCTGCGCGCGGCAGCAGCGAGCCACAGCGCTGGCAGTAGTTGGCGCCCTCGACGTTGACGAACCCGCACTCGGTGCAGTGCAGAGCCATTTACGTGGTCCCTCGCGCTCCGCCCGACCGGGCTTTACTCGGCGTCCGTGGGGACGGTGGTCTGCCGGCTGGCGAGAATGTCGGTCAGCTGTTGCACGTCATCGCCGGTGATCACGGGCGCGTCGCCGCCGTCGTGCTTGTGACGCAGCCTGTTCACGAGCTCGGCGCGCAGGATGTCGATCTTGCCGTGCAGTATGCGCCGCCTGTAGGAGACCTCGGTCTCCTCGTCGGTCAGCTCTTTGATGAGGTTCTTTAGCTCGTTGTCGTCGAGCGAGCCGAGGTCTGGGAAGGTGTCCATGAGTTCGATCTCCTATCGGGCGTCCGGCCGAGTCGGGCCTGCTCGGTGCGCAGGCAACATCCCACACTTGCACTTCGAACTCTACCGTAAACCTGAGCTTGAGGTTGGGGTTTGTGTGTCGCGCCCTACGGCCGGGATGAGGCCCGCAGCTGCGCAAGCCCCGAACGGGCGTAGAGAACGGTCGCCGTCAACGCAAGCGCGAGGCCGATGTAGAGCAGCACCTCGCCGAGTGCCTGCAGGCCGGCCATGGCGAAGAAGAACGAGCCCATCACCGGCGCGACGCCGATGCGCCCGGGCCAGTTGATGCGCAGCTCGACCCCGTGCGTCTGTCCGTAGCGCCCGAGCGCGAGCATCGCGAGCTCGCGGGCGACGAGTACGGCGAGCGCCCAGCGCGGCAGCAGCTGGAAGTGCCAGCAGACGATCACACCGCAGATGACGAGTAGGCGATCGGTGATCGGGTCCATCAGCGTGCCCAAACGGCTGTACTGGCGGGTGACCCGGGCGGCGATCCCATCGGCATAGTCGCCCCAGCCGATGACGGCGAACAGGACCGCCGGGCCGGCGCCGGTGCCGTCGGAGCTCGAGAGCGCGACGATCAGGAACACGGGTATCAGCGCGAGCCTGAGAAAGCCGATCGCGTTGGGGATCGTCCACGGGCGCAGAGGCTGCCCCGCGAGCGTCTGCGGCGGCGGCGGCCCAGAGCGGTCGAGGCCGAGGAGCCGGCGCAGCGTCAACCTGGGCGTGCGCTCTAGGGGAGGCTCTGCCACAGCTCGTCCACCGCTCTCACGAGAGCCTGCGGCTCGCCGGCGAGCGGTATGCCGGGCGCTTGCGCGCGCCCGCGGCGGACCTGCACCTCGATCTCGCCGGACTCGAGCGTGCGCCTCCCGACGGTCAGCCGCAGCGGGCAGCCGAGCAGCTCGGCCTCGGCGAACTTCTCGCCCGGGCCCAGATCGCGGTCGTCGTAGAGCGTCTCGATCCCGCCCTCGATCAGCGTGCGGTACACCGTCTCGGCGGCCTCGCGCTCGGGCGTGCCGGGCTTCCCGAGCCCAACCAGGTGGACCTGGAAGGGCGCGAGCGCGCGCGGCCAGGAGATGCCGTGCTCGTCGGCGTACTGCTCCACGGCGGCCGCGACGATGCGCGCGGGGCCGATCCCGTAGGAGGCCATCCACACCGGCTGCTCCTCACCCTGCTCATCGAGGTAGGTGGCGCCGAGCGCGATCGAGTAGCGCGTGCCGAGCTTGAAGATGTTGCCGATCTCGATCGCCGGCTCGAGCGTGAGGGGTTGGCCGTCGCGCACGTAGGTGCCGTCGTCCAAGCGCTCCACCCCGGGACTGTTCAGGGCGATCTCGACGTTGGCGGCGTATCCCTCCCCCAGCACGACCTCGTCCTCGCCGGCGGGACACGGCGCCATGTACTCGTGCGCGCCGAGGCCGCCCATCATGCCGACGTCGCCCTCGACGCGATACCAGCGCAGCCCGGTGCGCTGCATCATGCGGTCATACGCGCCGACGTGCAGCCTGTAGCGCTCCTCCATCCCCGCCTGATCGCGGTCGAAGCTGTAGGAGTCCTTCATCACGAACTCGCGCGTGCGCAGCACTCCCGCGCGCGGACGCGGCTCGTCGCGCTCCTTGACCTGGAAGTGGTAGAGGATCTGCGGCAGGTCGCGGTAGGAGCGGATCGTCTGCGCTGCGTGGAAGGTGACGGCCTCCTCGTGGGTCATCGCGAGCACGAGCTCCGAGCCCTTGCGGTCGGCGAGCTTGAACAGCTCCTCGATCTCGATGCGCCCGGTCTTGCGCCACGGGTCGGCGGGCTGCAGCACCGGCATCAGCATCTCCTGCGCGCCGATCGCGTCCATCTCCTCGCGCACGATCTGGACGACCTTCTGGTGGACACGCCAGCCGGCGGGCAACCACGTCCACATCCCGGCGCCCATCTGGCGGATGAGGCCCGCCCTGACCATCAGCTTGTGCGAGATCGCCTCCGCGTCGGCGGGTGGCTGCTTCTCGGTCGGAAGCATGTATTGCGAGAGACGGGGCATAACCAGCGCAGAGCCTATCTGGACGGACCTCTGCACAGGAGGCCCTCCGTGGCCCTTTGATAGAACAGCCAACACACCCGACGAAAGACCGACAAGGAGCCTCCCTCATGGCCTATTCCGTTCCGCCGCTCCCCTACGCCTACGACGCGCTCGAGCCGCACATCGACAAGGCGACGATGGAATTCCATCACGACAAGCACCATCAGGCTTACGTGGACAAGGCGAACGCGGCGCTCGAGGGCACCGAGTGGGCGGATAAGCCGGTGGAGGAGGTGCTGAAGAACCTCGACAGCCTCGGCGAGAAGAAGGGGCCGGTCAAAAACAATGGCGGCGGCCACTACAACCACTCGCTGTTCTGGGAGAGCATGAGCCCGGACGGTGGCGGCACCCCGAGCGGCGATTTGGCAGCAGCGATCGACGCGGCGTTCGGCTCCTTCGCGGACTTCCAAGCCAAGCTGAAGGAAACAGGCGTGAGCCAGTTCGGCTCGGGCTGGTCCTGGCTCGTGCACGACGGTTCGGGTCTTGCGATCGTGGGCAGCGCCAACCAGGACTCGCCGATCTCCGACGGCAAGACGCCGCTTTTGGGAGTGGACGTGTGGGAGCACGCCTACTACCTGAAGTACCAGAACAAGCGCCCCGACTACCTCGCCGCCTGGTGGAACACCGTCAACTGGGAGGAAATCAACAAGCGCTTCGACCATGCCCAAAAATAGGGCTCAGGGCTGGCGATAAACCACGTACCCCACCTTCGCGAAGCTGAGGTGGGGTATTTCGTTAGAGTAAAAAAAATGCATCCTGAGTGAAGGACCCGCAGCGAAGCTGCGTCTCAGTCCACGCAAAGCGCGCACCTTACCCGCTACTTTCTCCCGCAACCCGTGTCTAATCTTTTTAGGGAGGAAAACACTCCAGCAATGAAGCGATTGAACCTTTTTCTCTGCGCCGCTGCCATCAGTTCCGCATCCTTTGCGCAGACCGCAGCACTCAACCCGGGCACCGCCAGCTACACCATCCAGCAGGACGGCAAAGATCTGGGCGCAGCGAGCTACACCATTCA
>DASXMO010000106.1:0-3767 GCA_036495605.1 Solirubrobacteraceae bacterium | reverse complement strand
CACATTGCCCAACGGAACCATCAACGTGGGGACTTACTATGTCCTTCCCTAGCAACCCCAGTGCTCGTGACCAGGGTTTTCGACCACCGTCTGATCTGGAGAGACAGTTGCTGGCGGTGCTCTTGAGCGCAGATTTCTCAGGGAGGGACGCCGTCGCGGAGCAGGTGGCCGTGGCTTCAGTCCGCGAAATTGATGATAATGGCAGTCTCGAATTTGCGCCGTCAGATATGCCCCCTGCCGGGGTTGTGCGTCGGATTCCGGTGGAGGCGGAATTGAACGATAACGATAGCGTCACGATCCATGTGTTGTTGCACGTTGTGGACGGGCTCGTAAAGGAGCTTGAGGTCTATCGGGATGATTCTGGTCGTGTTCAACGTGCGCTCGCGCCTGAAGATTTTCGCCTCTTGGTTTTGTGACGCGATCCCATGCAGCCGGACGGGCCAATGACCCGCCCGGCTGGACCCGAACATAGATCGCCGCTTACTACTTACGTCCCAGGACTATGTGTCTTGCCTGGGCGGCGTGACACTCTCGACACCTGGACAGGCCGCCGTCCCGAGGGTCGGCGCGTAGCCGCGGCTGAATGAATCCTTGTCGAGTTGGCGATCCGCCGGACCATGAAGGCTAGCGCGTTCGGGCCTTGGCTGAGGGCGCGCCGGGCGGGGCGCCAGACCGTGGGCCGCGTTCAGGCCTACGCACTGGACGCGCCACCATCTATCGTGACGCGGGCTCATGGACCAAGCTCACATCCGCAACTTCTCGATCATCGCGCACATCGACCACGGCAAGTCGACGTTGGCCGACCGCATCCTCGAGCTGACGCACACGGTGGCTGCGCGGGAGATGCGCGCTCAGTTGCTCGATTCGATGGACCTGGAGCGCGAGCGGGGGATCACGATCAAGGCGCAGGCGGTACGCGTGTTCTACACCGCGCGCGACGGCGAGAGCTATCAGCTGCATCTGATCGATACGCCGGGGCACGTGGACTTCACGTATGAGGTCTCGCGCTCGCTGGAGGCGTGCGAGGGCGCGCTACTGGTCGTGGACGCGGCGCAGGGCGTGGAGGCGCAGACGGTGGCGAACACCTACCTGGCGGTCGAATCGGGCCTCGAGCTGATCCCGTGCCTGAACAAGATCGATCTGCCGGGGGCGGAGCCCGAGCGGGTGGCGGGCGAAGTCAGCGAGCTGATCGGCGAGGACCCGGAGTCGATCCTGAAGATCAGCGGCAAGACCGGCGCGGGCGTGGCGGAGGTGCTCGAGGAGCTGATCGCGCGGGTGCCGCCGCCATCGGGCGACCCGGAGGGGCCGCCGCGGGCGCTGATCTTCGATTCGGAGTTCGACCAGTACCGCGGCGTGATCGCATACATCCGCGTGGTGGACGGCACGTTCCGCAAGGGGGAGGCGATCCGCGCGATGGCGACGGGCACCGAGGCGGACATCGATGACATCGGCGTGTTCAGCCCGCAGATGATGCCCACCGACCAGCTCGCGGCGGGCGAGGTGGGCTACCTGATCACGGGTCTGAAGGACGTGACGCTGCTGCGCGTCGGAGATACGCTCACGACGCGCGCACGGGCGGGCATGCCGGCCGGGGCGAGCGCGACGGAGGCGCTGCCGGGCTATCGCGAGGTCAAGCCGATGGTCTTCTGTGGGCTCTTCCCGATCGACTCCGACGACTACCCCGACCTGCGCGACGCGCTGGAGAAGCTGACGCTGAACGACGCCGCGCTCTCGTGGGAGCCCGAGACCTCGGACGCGCTCGGCTTCGGCTTTCGCTGCGGCTTCCTCGGCCTGCTGCACATGGACATCGTGCGCGAGCGTCTCGAGCGCGAGTACGACCTCGAGCTGCTCGCGACGATGCCCTCGGTGGAGTTCGACCTGACGCTTACAAACGGCGAAGAGCTCGAGGTGCACAACCCCTCTGACATGCCCGACCCCGGCACGATCGCCGAGATCCGCGAGCCCTTCATCAAGGCCTCGATCATCGCCCCAAAAGAGTTCGTCGGCGCTGTGATGGAGCTCTGCCAGGAACGCCGCGGCGAGCACAGCGGCATGACCTACCTCTCGCCCGAGCGCGTGCAGTTGAACTACGACCTGCCGCTCGCGGAAATCGTGCTGGACTTCTTCGACCAGCTGAAGTCGCGCACGCGCGGCTACGCCTCGCTCGACTACGAGCTCAGCGGCATGAAGCCCTCGGATCTGGTCAAGCTGGACGTGCTCCTCGCGGGCGACACGGTGGACGCGCTGTCGATGGTGGTGCACCGCGACAAGGCTTATGAGATGGGGCGCACGCTGACGGAAAAGCTGCGCAAGCGGATCCCGCGCCAGCAGTACGACGTGCCGATCCAGGCCGCGATCGGCTCGCACGTGATCGCGCGCGAGACCGTCAAAGCGTTCCGCAAGGACGTGATCTCCGGCTGCTACGGCGGGGACATCACGCGCAAGAAAAAGCTTCTCGCCAAACAGAAGGAGGGCAAGAAGCGGATGAAGCAGGTGGGTCGCGTGGAGGTGCCCCAGGAGGCCTTCCTCGCGGTGCTCGAGCTCGGCGTGGAGTAGAGCGCTCGGCGGCGCCGCAGTCGGCCGCCGCCGACGGGGGTCAGGACCGACAATCGCCGCTGGTCGCTTATCGCCACCGGTCGCTCGCTTCACAGAGTTCACGTCGTCTCCGTTCGGCCATGTCCCGGCAAAGAGGGCGGGTCGGTTGAGAGAGTGTGCAACCGAACACGCTCAGAGACCGCCGCCGGCTGTATCTGCTGGCGCGGGTGATCGTCTCGCGCTACTACCGCCGTCCGCTGACCCTCGCGGCGGTCGCGCGGGCACTGTCGAGCTCTCCGCGCGAGCTGCAGCGCGCGTACGCGCAGTTCGAGAGCTCCTTCCAGGAGGACCTGTACGCGCGGCGGATGACGGTCGCGGCGCGGCTCCTCAGCGAGCAGTACTCGATCCCGGTCGCCGACGTGGGACGGCTGGTGGGCTATCCGAGCACGTACTTCGCGCGCGCCTTCCGCCGCCGCTACGGTCTCTCGCCCGCTCTGTTTCGCAAGCGTGCGCAGCGGCACGCGGCGAAGGCGAGCCCTACGCGTGAACGCGCGGGCCGATCGCCGCGCCGTCCTGCACCGACGTCGAGAGCTCCCGCTCGTCGTCGTGATCGACTGGCTCGACCCCCGGCAGGGTGACGCGCATCAGCGTGCCGCCGCCGCGGGCGCGCTGGGCGGTGACGGTGCCGCCGTGCTGGATCACGACCTGGCGGACGATCGCCAAGCCGAGCCCCGAGCCGGGACGCCCGCGCGCCTCGGCGCCGCGGTAGAAGCGATCGAAGATGTGCGGCAGGTCCTCGGCGGAGATGCCCTTGCCGTGATCGCGGACGGTGAGCTCGCCGCCGTGGAGATCGATCTCGACGGCCTCTCCGGGCGGGCTGTACTTGATCGCGTTGTCGATCAGGTTGGCGATGGCGCGATCGAGGCGGGCGGCGACGCCGCTGAGCAGGATCGGGTCGAGGTTGACCTGCAGGGGCGTCGCGGGGGAGTTGCGCTGTGCGCGCGCGGCGGCCTCTTCGACGACGACATCCAAGCGCACGTCCTCGGCGTCGGCGCGCTGCTGCTCGCCGCGGGCGAGATCGATGAGGTCGTTCATCAGCAGCGTCAGCTCGCCGATCTGCTCGACCACGTCGTCCAGCAGACGTGCGCGCTCGGGTCCGTCCATGTCGGGGGCGTGCTGCAGGATCTCGATGTTCGTGCGCAGGCTCGTGATCGGCGTGCGCAGCTCGTGCG
>DASXMO010000105.1:0-4838 GCA_036495605.1 Solirubrobacteraceae bacterium | reverse complement strand
GAGCTGCGCGAGGTCAATCGAGTGGTGCTCGACATCACCTCGAAGCCCCCCGGGACCATCGAGTGGGAGTGACCAGGCCTAGTCTCGCCGCCCCTGACTGCGTCCTCCCTCACTCGCGTGCGAAGCACGCCACGTTCGCTGCGTCCTTGTCAGGAACGGCGATCCGTCGGCCTGGGGTGTATCGAATCTCGTATTTTTGGGAGACCCGTGAGCTGATTTCCCTCTACAACGCTGTCGGCGCCGGTCACCGCAGCAGTCGGCACCGCGAAAGCGATGGAAGTCGCCTATGATGTTGCGCTGCGCCGCGCGCTGAGTGCGGCTTTTTTCACGCGATGAGCACGATTTCCACTCCCACCACCAAGACCTACGTCGCCAAGCCCACGGATCGTGAGCGCAACTGGCTGATCGTCGATGCGAACGGCAAGACGCTCGGACGCCTGGCGACGCAGATCGCGGATGTGCTGCGGGGCAAGCGCAAGCCGGAGTACACCCCGCACATCGACACGGGCGACTTCGTGGTGGTGATCAACGCGGAGAAGGTGTCGGTCACGGGAAGCAAGCGCACGGACAAGCGCTACTACCGCCATTCCGGATATCCGGGCGGACTGCGCTCACGGACGTTCGAGGAGATGATCGCGCGTCGCCCCGAGGAGATCATCAGGCTGGCTGTCAAAGGCATGATGCCCCGCAATAGGCTCGCGCGCAAGCAGCTCACGAAGCTGAAGATCTACGCGGGCGCCGAGCATCCGCATGACGCGCAGAAGCCGCAACCACTAGAGATAGAGGCTTAGACACCATCATGGCCGACGACGAGACCCCCGAGACCCCCGAGCACGCCGTCCCGAGCGAGGAGGCGAGCGAGATCGCAGGCTCCGTCGAGGATGCTGCGCTGGAGGCGGCGCAGGAGGCGAGGGAGCACCCGGAGGCTGAGGCCCCCGAGATCGAGCCGCACGAGCCGGTCGCGGGGAACGCGGTCCCGAGCGAGGATGCGATGGAGATAGCCGGCTCGGCCGAGGACGCGCCGCTGGAGGCGCTCGAGGAGGCCGTGGAGGAGGCGATCGCGGAGGAGATCGTGGCCGAGGTCGTCGAAGCTGAGATCGAGGCAGTGGTCGAGGAGATCGCCGAGGAGGTTGTTGCAGAGGTTGTCGCCGAGGCCGTGGAGGAGCTCGAGGCGGAGGCTGTCGAGGCGGAGCTTGAGGAAGAGGACATCATCGTCGCCGAGGAGGCCGAGGAGAGCACGCCTCGCGAGAAGCCGGCTGTGCCGGGAGCTCACCTCGAAGTGGACATCGTCCCCGAGGGCGCCGACCCGCTTGGGCGCGACGCGGATCCCGCGGATCCCTATGCGAGCGTCGCCGAGGCCTACGAGCAGGATGTGGAGGCCGGGGAGGGCGAGGGTGAGTCTCAGGAGGACGAGGAGACGCTCGCGGAGCCGATCTCGACCGCGGCGATCGATCTGGCCTCGGGCGCGCGCTACCGCGCGACCGGCAAGCGCAAGACGGCGATCGCTCGTGTGACGCTGCGGCCGGGCACCGGTACCTACCTGGTCAACGGGCGCGTGTTGGAGGAGCATTTCCCGCGCATCACTTTGCAGCGCAACATCCGTCAGCCGCTTGAGACGGTGGGGTATCAGGACCGGATGGATGTGGTGGCACGGCTGCACGGCGGCGGCATTTCCGCTCAGGCCGGGGCGCTGCGCCACGGTGTCTCGCGTGCGCTGCTCGAGGCCGACCCGAACCTGCGCGGCGAGCTCAAGCGCCGCGGCTTTCTGACGCGCGACTCGCGCGCGAAGGAGCGCAAGAAGGCCGGGCTGAAGAAGGCGCGCAAGCGGCCGCAGTTCTCCAAGCGCTAGCGGTCGCCCACCGTCCATGCGCAAGTTGTTCGGTACCGACGGCGTTCGTGGCGTCGCCGGTGAGCTGCTGAGCGCGGAGCTCGCGCTCGGTCTCGCACAGGCCGCCACCCGTCTCACACGGGTCGATCGACCGCGGGTGCTGATCATCCGCGATACCCGCGAGTCGGGCGAGATGTTGGAGGCGGCCGTTGCCGCGGGTGTGGCGGCGGCCGGCGGGGAAGCCCTGCTCGGAGGGGTTCTGCCGACGCCTGCCGCGCCGCTGTTGATCGCGCGCTACGGCTTCGACCTGGCGGCCGTGCTGTCCGCCTCGCACAACCCCTACCAGGACAACGGGATCAAGTTCTTCGGCGGTGACGGCTACAAGCTGAGCGACGCGACGGAGCTCGAGATCGAGCGCGAGCTCGAGCGGGTCTCGGGGCTGGGCACGGCGGATGACGGCGCCTCAGCCGGCGGGGATAGCTCCGGCGGAGCATCGAGCTCGCCGCCGGCGATCGGGCGCATCCGGGAGCTGCGCGGCGCCGACGAGGATTATCTGCGCGAGCTGCACACGCGCTTTGCGGGGTTGGATCTCGCGGGCCTCGACGTGCTGATCGATTGTGCAAACGGCGCGACGTATCGTGTCGCGCCGGAGATATTCAGACGCCTCGGCGCGCGTGTGAGCGCGGTCGCGGACGCGCCGGATGGCCGCAACATCAACGCCGACTGCGGTTCGACGCACGTGGAGCGGCTGGCCGAGCTGGTCGTCTCCGGTGGGCACGCGCTGGGGTTCGCCTTCGACGGCGATGGCGATCGGGTGCTGGCGGTGGACGGCGCCGGCGCGGTGGTCGACGGCGACGAGCTGATGGCGCTCGCGGCGCTGCATCTGCGTGAGACCGGACGGTTGCAGGGCGGCGGGGTGGTGGTGACGGTGATGACCAACTACGGCTTTCACACGGCGATGGCGCAGGCCGGGGTCGAGGTGGCGAGCGCCCAGGTGGGGGACAGGTATGTGCTGGCAGATCTGCTCGCGCGCGGCTGGACGTTCGGCGGCGAGCAGTCCGGGCATCTGATCGAGCTCGGGTTCAACCGTACGGGCGATGGCATCGCCGGTGCGCTGCTCACGCTCGAGGCGCTGGCAGGGTCCGACCTGCGCGAGCGCCACGCGATGGCCAAGCTGCCGCAACGGCTGGTGAACGTGCGGGTTCGCGACCGTGAGGCGCTGCACGGCTCGGAGGAGGTGAGCAGCGCAGTCGCGGCCGAGGACGAGGCGCTCAGCGGGCGCGGGCGGGTGCTGGTGCGAGCGAGCGGGACCGAGCCGCTCGTGCGCGTGATGGTGGAGGCGCCCACCGATGCGGAGGCGCAGGAGGTTTGCGAAAGGCTTGTCGCGCTGGTCGAGCGCGAGCTGACCTAAGGGCCTATCTCGCTAGGCCCGCACGTCTGGATGCGTCCGATGGTCTTCGCGGAGCTTTGTCCTCGGGCTCGACATGGCACCACCATGCCTTCGCCCTTGCGTCCGCGCTCCGCTCGACCCTAGAACGCCCCAGCCGCACGTCCCTATCGAGATAGGCCCTGAGCTGCCAATGCGTCCATCGCGCCCGGAGGCGTGGCGAGACCGCTGATATCTTCGAGCGATGTGTGGGATCGTCGGGTACGTCGGTAAGCGCCCTGCCCGCGAGCTTCTGCTCGGCGGGCTTCAGCGGCTGGAGTACCGCGGGTATGACTCGGCTGGGATCTCCACGATCGAGGACGGGCGCATCGAGTCCGTGCGCGCCGTGGGCAACCTAGGCGCGCTGCGGCTCAAGCTCGACGGGCAAGCAGACGCCGCACAGGGCGGCGGCGTCGCGCTCGCGGCGAAGCCCGCGACGACCGGCATCGGGCACACGCGCTGGGCGACGCACGGACGGGTGAGCGAGGAGAACGCCCATCCACATTACGACTCGCACGATCGTGTGCACGTGGTTGTGAACGGGATCGTCGAGAACTACATCGCGCTGAAGGAGCGCCTTGCGGCGCAAGGGTGCGAGTTCACTTCCGAGACCGATGCCGAGACGATCGCGCACCTGATCGCATCCCACTACGACGGCGACCTGCCCGACGCGGTGCGCGCCGCCTATGCGCAACTCCAGGGCCACTACGCGTTCGTGGCGATGAGCTTGGACGAGCCCGAAACGCTTGTCGGTGCGCGCCGCGAGTGCCCGCTGATCGTGGGTCGCGGCGAGGGCGAGCAGTTCGTCGCATCGGCCGTGCCCGCGTTCTTGGCTCAGACCAGGCGGGTTCAGTTTCTCGATAACGACGAGATCGTGGTGCTGCGCCCGGAGGGCGTCACGATCACGACGCCCGCGGGCGAGGAGCTGCAAAGGGATGTGGAGACGGTCGATTGGGACGAGGACACCGCCGAGAAGGGCGGCTATGAGACGTTTACGCTCAAGGAGATCCACGAACAGGCCGACGCGGTCGCCGATACGATCTCCGATCGCACCGCTGCGGGAGACGGCGTGGATCTCGGCGAGCAGGGCGCGCTGGACGAGACGCTGCTCGCGGACGTCAACCGTATTGTGATCGTCGCCTGCGGCACCGCCTACCACGCGGGCCTGATCGGTCGCTACGCGGTCGAGGAGTGGGCGCGACTCCCGGTCGAGATGGACATCGCTTCGGAGTATCGCTACCGCAACCCGGTGCTGGGCCCGGGCGATCTCGTGATCGGGGTCAGCCAGTCGGGTGAGACCGCCGACACGCTCGCGGCGATGCGCATGGCGCGCGAGGGTGGTGCGAAGGTGCTGGCGATCACGAACGTGATGGGCTCACAGGCCACACGCGACGCCGACGGCGTGCTGTTCACCCGCGCGGGCCTCGAGGTCGGGGTGGCGGCGACGAAGACGTTCCTGTGCCAGGTCGCGGTCATGTATCTGCTCGGGTTGCGTCTGGCGCAGTTGCGCGGCACGCTCCCCCACGAGCGGGTCACGGAGCTGGTGTCCGAGCTCAAGCGCCTGCCGCACTGCATCGCCGAACT
>DASXMO010000104.1:0-7242 GCA_036495605.1 Solirubrobacteraceae bacterium | reverse complement strand
CACCACGCGCGCGCCGGCGCTCGGCACGAGCGTGATCGCGCGCCGGCGGTTCCACTCGCCGCGGCGCCAGACGCTGCGGCGGGGGACGCTCGGGTGCAGCTCGGCGAGCATCGTGCGCAGCATCGTCTTCATCTCGAGCATCGCGAACGACGCGCCGATGCAGCGGCGGATGCCACCGCCGAAGGGGATCCAGGCGAACGTGTCGGGCTGTGCGCCGAGGAAGCGCTCGGGGCGGAACTCCCGCGGGTTTTCGTATATGCGCGGGTTGTGGTTCGTGAGATGGATCGAAGCGACCACGCGCGTGCCCACGGGGAGCTCGTAGCCGGCGACGTTCAGCGGCTCGTGCAAGAGCCTGACGACCCCCGGGATCACCGGGCGCGAGCGCAGCGTCTCGTGAATGACGGCCTGCATGTACTCGTCCTCCTCGCCCTTATCGATCTCCGCGACCAGCCGCGCGAGCGCCTGGGGATGGCGCACGAGGCGCTCGATCGCCCAGGCGGTCGAGGTCGAGGTCGTCTCGTGGCCGGCGAGCAGCAGCGAGACGAGCTCGTCGCGCAGCTCGCCGTCGGTCAATGCCTCCCCCTCCTCGTCGCGCGCCTGCAGCAGCAGCGAGAGGATGTCCTCGCGCTCGCCCAGGTCCGCCTGCGCGCGGCGGCGGGAGATCTCGGCGTAGATCAGCGCGTCGAGCCGGTCGAGCGCCTTGCCGATCTCGCCCGGCGGGCGTTCTTTGCTGGGCTTGCTCAGCGCGAAGCGCAGCATCGCGAACGTGCGCGTCGGTTCGGCGAGCTCGCCGATCGCCCCCGCCAGCGCGCCCATGCGCTCGGCCTCCACGCCGAAGACCGCGCGCAGGATCACCTCGAGCGTGATCGCGCGCGTGCGCGTGCTCAACTTCATCGGCTCGCCCAACCGCCAGTCGGCCATGCTGCGCTCGGTCGCGGAGACGATCGTCTCCTCATAGGCGCGCATGCGCTCGCCGTGGAAGGGCGGCAGCAGCAGCTTGCGCTGGCGCATGTGCTCCGGCCCGGTCAGCGTGATCACCGAGCGCGGTCCCAGCACGGAGGCGATCGGCGTGTCGCCCGCCGCTGATGGCGCGACCTCGGGCGGGGCCGTCAACAGCGTCTTGACCGCGGCGGGATCGCTGAGCATCACCAGGCGCCGCCCGCTCGGGGAGAACGTCAGCGTGAACGCCTCGCCGTGGCGCTTGGCGCAGCGGTCCATCAGCACCGTCGGCGCTAGCGCCCAGACGAGGGTCTGCGCGACCGGTCCCATCCGCGGCCCCGGCGGAAGCCGATCGGGGGCGGGCTCGGGGAGGCGTATCGGTTGTGCGCTTTCGACCGTGGCCATGGCTGGGGACCGCGGAACGCACGAGCGCTCACGGCCAAGTCGTATGTTAGACGCGACGCGATATGTGCAGCTGGCGACTGTGCGATCCGCGCCCGCGATGCTCGCGCAGCGCGCTCGCCACCCGCTCCTGCGCCTCCAGCACCTGCACCGAGGAGAGCGTCGCGCGGCGCCTGTCGAGGTAGCCCGGAAGCATCCTCGCGGGCAGTACCCGCACACCCTTGCGCCGCGCCAGCGGACGATCGATCCAGGCGCGGCTGTAGACGATCAGCGGCTCTACCTGCAGGCCCGTCACGCGCGCGATCGCACGCTGCTGGGCCTGGGCCTGACCGATCGTCGCCCCGTGGATACGCGCCACGCGCACGGGGCCCGGATGGCTCTTGGTCTCCACCGTGAAGACCCCCGCGGGACCGATCAGGATGTGATCGACGTTTCCATTGCCAAAGCTCGCGTCGTGGATCGCGTGCCAGCCCCGATCCTCGAGGCCGTCGAGCAGGCTGCCGACCTGCTCCTCGCCGGTCGCCCCGCGATCGTGGCGTTCGACGAGCGGCATCACGTAGCGCAGGACGACGAACATCGCGACCAGCAGACCCACCTCCGAGCCGAGGAACCGGATGTCGCGCAGGCCGAACGCGCGCCCGAGCAGAGCCGTGGCGACGGCCAACACGCCGAGCGCGACGAGCGTGCGCAGCCGCAAGCGCCTGACGATCGCGCGGGTGTGCTGTCCCGGCGCACGGGCGGTCGGATCGTTGGCGATTGCGTGAACTATCTGCATCTCGTTGCGACTGCTCCCTCGAGGTCTACATCGGCGCTACCCCGTTCGCTCCTTTAGCACTCGCCGTCTGGCCGATCGTTCTAGTTCTTGGACGATCTCCTTTCTCGCAAATACCGCGAGGTCGATGCGTAGCTCGACTGGAGAGACGTGGAGTGCGGCTCTGACTTCTAAAGCCCCCGCCCACTTCGGTCGAAGCCCTGACCAGACGCACAACCCGAGAGCACGGACGCCTCGCATGTCTCAAGATCACAACCAATCCAACGACCCCCCTTCCGACGTCTGCCTGCTGCTGCGCGCATACGCCGAGCAGCGCTGGCTGAGCCGCGAGGTCGTGCCGGTGCTGCGCCAGCTGGAGACCCCCGACGCGCTCCCCGAGGAGCAGCTGGGAGCCGCGCTTGCCTACCTCGAGGTCGCATGGCTGGAGGCCGTGCGGCACGCCGCCGAGACCGACGCGGCGTTCGCCGCGCTGCAGGACGCCGAGCTTCGGGAAGCCGCGCCGGACTTCGACGGGGCGCTGCCCTCCAAGGCCCGTCGCTATCACGCGGCGGTGCGCTTCCTGCGCGACGCCGTCGGGCGCCACGTCGCCAGATTGATCGCCGTCGCGAGCACCGGCGAGACGACCTTCCCGGTCGACTGGGAATCCGCGCCCAGCAGCGGCCTGCCCGAGTCCGCCCCGCTCGGCTGAGAGCTCAGGCGCCCACGCTCATGCGGCGGCGCCGCTCGCACGCAGCGCCCGCGAGCGGCCGCCGCTCAGGCCCGCGCGCCGCGATCGCGTAGGCTCTGGCGCCGCATGGCCCCGGCCTTCGACCTGCAATCGCACTCGACCCACTCCGACGGGGCGCTCCCGGCCGCCGAGGTCGTCGCCCGCGCGGCAGGCGCCGGCGTGCAGCTGCTGGCGCTCTCCGATCACGACACCGTCTCCGGCGTCTCCGAGGCGATCGCCGCGGGCGAGCGGCACGGCATCCGCGTCGTCCCCTCCGCGGAGATCTCCTCGATCGACGATCCCGCCGGCGAAGGCGCCGCGGGAACGGCGCGCGAACTGCACATCCTCGGCTACCTGATCGACCACACCGACGCGGCCTTCGCGGCGACGCTCGCCGACTTCCTCGCCGACCGCGAGCGGCGCACCCTGCGCATGGCCGACGCTCTGCGCGAGCAGGGACTCGAGCTGGACGACGCCGCGATCTCCGCGCGCGTCGCCGCCGGGCAGCCGATCGGGCGCCCCCACCTCGCCGAAGCGGCGCTCGCCGCGCCCGCCAACGCCGCGCGCCTGCGCGAGGAGCAGATCGACGACATCGGCTCGCTCATCCGCGGCTACCTGGTCGAGGGGCGCCCCGCGTTTGCACTGCGCGAGACGCCGACCGTGACGCAGGCGATCGAGGCGATCCACGCCGCGGGGGGCGTGGCGATCTGGGCGCACCCCTTCTGGGACGTCTCAGACTCGGCGGAAGTCCTGACGATGATCGAGCGCTTCCGCGCGCTCGGGATCGACGGCGTCGAGGCCTTCTACGTCACCCACGACCGCCCCCAGACCGAGCTCCTGGCCGCGCGCTGCGCCGAGCTCGGCCTGCTGAGCACGGGCTCCTCGGACTTCCACGGCCCCGAGAACCGCCTCTTCTCGCGCTTCCTGGCCTTCGAGACATATGGGCTAGAGCCAAACTTGGGACCGATCGCCGGCTGAGACGGCCGAGAGCCTGCGCGGATGCTTTGTCCTCAGTCGCTCGCGTACGTAGCCGACTGAGCGCAGCCCGAATCAGATGAGCGGCGCCTTCACCGCTACGGCCGCTCGCCCTGATCGCCCCAACCGAACCACATCTCAGCCTTCCGCGAGCGCCTGCAGCCGATAGGCAAGCGCTTCGAGCGCCAACTCCTCACCGACGTTCAGGGCGATCCGCGCGCGCGTCTCGCGCACCAGCTCCACGCCCCTGCGCGCGCAGGATCCACCGTGCGCGTCCGCGTCGGCCCGCAGCTCCTCGAGACGGTCGACCGCGTACACGAGCTCCGGCGCGCCCTCGCGCAGGCAGATCATGTCGCGCAGCCACAGCTCCACCAGCGACAGCCCACTGTCGAGCGCCCGCGCGCGCGCCCGGCGCTCTAGGCGTTTGCGCCCCTCCTGCGCCTCGCGCTCGAGTTTCCGGCGCTCCTTGCTCGGCGCCAGCTCCAGTTCGCCCGCGAGGCGTTCCTGCACCTGCTCGCCCGCGCTCGCACCCGCCGCGGTCGCGACGCTCAGCAGCTCGACCCATCCGCGCCCCACGCCGCCCGTCTCTCCCTGAAGCGCCGCGCGCACGTATCCCTCCGCCGCGGCCCGCAGCGCGCGCCCCTCCTCGCCCGCGAGCATCCGCGCGCGTCCCCCATCGCCCAGCGCCAGCCGCGCGCACGCCAGCGCCGCCGGTTCCTGCGCGAGCCCCTCCGCGCACAGCTGACGCGTGATCTCCCCCGCGCTGAGCGCATCGAAGCGCACGTGCACGCAGCGCGAGACGATCGTCGCCATCACTTCCTCCTTGCGATCGCTCACCAGCACCAGGTGCGCGTACGCCGGCGGCTCCTCGAGCGTCTTCAACAGCCGGTTCGCCGCCTGCTCGTTCAGCGTCTCCACCGCCTCGATCACGAACACCCTGCGCTTTGCCTCAAACGGCGTGCGCGTCGCAGC
The DNA here is from genome assembly GCA_036495605.1 of Solirubrobacteraceae bacterium. Classification (GTDB taxonomy): domain Bacteria; phylum Actinomycetota; class Thermoleophilia; order Solirubrobacterales; family Solirubrobacteraceae; genus Palsa-744. The sequence goes on along the minus strand of DASXMO010000104.1, from coordinate 2,476 downwards.
CGCCACGACCGGCTCGTCGATGTCGCTCACGAGCATTTCCGCCGCCCCGCTCGGGCGCACCCACGTGAGATCCGGGTGCGTCCCCCGCTGCACCCGCTCACCGATCGTCCGCGCGCCCTGCCCATCGTCGCCATCGCCATCGCCGCCGCCGCTCAGCAGCGCCGCGGCCAGGTCCCGCGCGATCCGGCGCTTGCCCGCGCCCGCGGGACCATGCAGCAGGTACGCGTGCGAGGGCCTACCCCCCGGCCCCAGCCCCGCTCCGAGGACCGCGCGCGCATGCGGATGGGCCTCGATCCCGGGCAGCGCCGCGTCCACGTCGGGGATGCTCGCCGCTGTGCCGCTCACCGCACCCATCGTAGGCGACCACCGCGCGGCGCGGCGATCGCGCCCCGTCCCCGCGCCCCATCATTCCCGCAGGGCGCCCCCATCTCGTATGCCGCCCCATCCCCGCGAGGCGCTACCGTCCGCGTCAGTGTCTCGCGGGCGCCTGATCACGATCGAGGGCATCGACGGCGCCGGCAAGTCCACGCTCGCCCTCGGCCTGCACTCGGCGCTCGGCGAGCGCGGCGTGCGCGTCGAGCTGCTGCGCGAGCCCGGCGGTGTGGCGCTCTCCGAGCGCATCCGCGAGCTCGTGATGGACCCCGCCTACGCCGTCGACGAGCGCGCCGAGGCGCTGCTCTACGCGGCCGCGCGCGCGCAGCTGGTGCGCGAGCGTCTGCGACCGCTGCTCGACGCCGGCGTGCTCGTGCTGCTCGACCGCTTCGTCGACTCCTCCCTCGCCTACCAGGGCGCCGGGCGCGAGCTCGGCATCGACCCCGTCCGCGCGATCAACCTCTTCGCCACCGACTCCCTCGCTCCCGACCGCACGCTCCTGCTGCGGATCGCACCGGCGGACGGGCGCGCCCGCCAGGCCGCTCGCGCATCCGAGCCCGACCGCCTGGAGCGCGAGGACGAGGCCTTCTTCGCGCGCATCGCCGCCGCCTACGAGGAGCTCGCCCTGGCCGAGCCCGAGCGCCTGCGCGCGATCGACGCCGCCCAGCCCCCCACGCGCGTCCTCGCCGACGCGCTCGCGGCGATCGAGGACCTACTATGAGCGTCGTGGCGTCCACGCCCACGTTCACCACGCCCGCCTCGGCGAAAGTCCCGCCGACCGCCAGCACCCCGACGGTCGCCACGACCGCGCCTACGACCACGCCCACGACGGTGGTGCACAGCTTCAATACGACGGCCGTCAATGCGCGCGCACACGCACTGACGCACTCGCACGGCTCGGGACACGTCTCGACGGAGGCGATCGTGCTCGCCGCAATCGCCGCGCTGCTACTGCTCGCCTGCGCCGCCTGGGCGTTCGCCCGCTCACGCGCATACGAACCGCACTGGCTCGTCTCCCTGCGCCACGCGATGGCCGAGGCGGGCTTTCGCACGTCGGCAACCTGGGCCGAATTCACCGACTGGGCCAGGCTCGGCCGTTGAGCGGCGCGATACTGCGTCCTCAGTCGCTCGCGTGCTGGCCGATAGGAGATCCCGTCGATCTCCTATCGGTACGCCACGCTCCCTGCGTCCTTGTCTCGCTTGCTCAACGACGACCCTGGACGGACACCTTGACGACGCGTGGAAGAGGGCTTCCAGACCCTCTAAAATGAGAGGTCCGGCTGTGATTTTTCCGTCCGGCTCGAGGGGGATGATGCTCGGCCCCAGCAGACAAGGAGCAAGGCCGATGGACACCACCACGCACCCCACCGCAACCGAGCAGTCGGCCCCCGGCGCCGCGCTCTCGATCGAGCGTTATTTCACCTCGCCGGACACCCATCCCTTCGACACCGTGCAATGGGAGCGCCGCGATGCCCGCATCGGGCACGGCGACCGCGTCGCGTTCGAGCAGACCGACGTCGAGTTCCCCACTACTTGGTCGCAAAATGCGACGAACATCGTCACCCAGAAGTACTTCCGCGGGCAGCTCGACACTCCCGCGCGGGAGAGCTCGGTCAAGCAGATGATCGGCCGCGTCGCCGGCACGATCGCCGGCTGGGGTCGCGAGGGCGGCTACTTCGCAACGAAGGAGGATGGCGACGCCTTCGAGGCCGAGCTGACCCACATCCTGCTCTACCAGATGGCGGCGTTCAACTCGCCCGTCTGGTTCAACGTCGGCTTCGAGGAGTCCCCGCAGTGCTCGGCCTGCTTCATCCTCTCCGTCAAGGACACGATGGAGTCGATCCTCGACTGGAACACCAAGGAGGGCATGATCTTCCGCGGCGGCTCCGGGTCGGGCATCAACCTCTCGAACATCCGCGGCTCGATGGAGCACCTGGCCAAGGGCGGTACCGCCTCCGGCCCCGTCTCCTTCATGCGCGGCGCCGACTCCTGGGCGGGCACGATCAAGTCCGGCGGCAAGACCCGCCGCGCGGCCAAGATGGTCGTGCTCGACGTCGACCACCCGGACATCCGCGAGTTCATCTGGTGCAAGGCCCGCGAGGAG
>DASXMO010000103.1:0-30425 GCA_036495605.1 Solirubrobacteraceae bacterium | reverse complement strand
CTCGGTCGTGCGCGAGGACATCGTCATCCGCGCCCTCTCCCCCCGGCCGCCGGCGCGGCGCGTGATCGCCGCGACCGCAGCCGGCGCGCGCCTGCTGCCCGCCGCACCCGCGATGCTCAGCGTGCTGCAGGAGGTCGCCTCCGGCTAGGTCGTGCTCGACCCCGCACGCCTGGCGACCTGAGCCGACAAGCCGGCCCTCGGGCGCCCGCTTGTAGACGGGCGCCCGATGTGAAACCTGACCTGACGAGGTCTCGGCCTGTCCCGTCAGCGGGCGGGGTTCACCAGATAGGCCTGATTGACCAGCCTGCCCAATACGCTGTAACCGAGCGACGACGGGTGAATGTCGCCATCGTCCGTGCTTCCACCGGGGTCATTCGGGTTGCACATTTCGGTGTACTGACAGATCGAGGCCTGCTCCTTCGCCGGCTTGTTGCCTTTGTTGAACACCGGGAAGGGGTTCGCGAACGTCACGTTCGGGAAGTGCGGCAGGATGTCGGCTTCGATTGCCGCGTTGAGCCCCTCCTGCAACGCATCGCTGCCCGGGAGTATCAACGCATCCGGGTTGTAGAACCCGACCAGGATGATCGGCCCTGTGTAGTGACCGCCGCCTGGAGCGGTGCTGCCCAGCACCCCCAGGATGTCGCCGATATTCGCGATGATGTGCGGAGCGGTGACTTTTTCGGAGCTCTGCTGGATGCAGGCCGTCACCGCCGCTTCAGGCGTAGCGCCATATTTGCTTTTGCCCGTGTGGGTGAATTCTTCGGTGACTTCGATTTCACACTGCTTGATGGCCGCGAGCTCGTCGTTGGAACCGATGTTCAGCGTGATCGCATCCACGGGGTGCGCCGGGTGGCCTTCTTTGAGGATGCTCAGCGCGTCTTCCAGTTGTGAGATCGACTGCCCACCGACGCTGAGCGAGTTGTGCAGCGGTAGGCCGTCGACGTTGTTGTACGCACAGGGGTGATAGTCGCCGAGACCCTGCGGGTTGTGTCCCGCCGGTTCGGTCGAGGCTTTACCCCCCAGAGCGGGGTTTTCCCCGATCAGCCCATTCGAGGTCTCGCCCGGGCAGCCGTCGTTGACGAGCGTGAGGCCCCTGCCGAGCCCATCTGCTCGTCTGAGGTGATGGGCGAAATGGTCTGTGAATCCTTCTTCGAAGTACGAGGGCGACTCGTTCGGCGCGTTTTCGTTGAACACCTGCTCGCTGTAGCCGAAGCTGATCGAGTCCCCGAGCGCCAGATAGGTGCTCACGGGCGGCTTCGTCCTCGCCCCGGCGGCCGGCGCTGGGACCGCCGCCGCCACAAGGGCGACCAGCGCGGCAGCGAGCGACAGGAAGCCCCCCGCGGGAGGGCGATGGGATCGGATGGAACTCGTGAGGCCGCGAGCTGGCGATTGCATGGGTGTCTCCTCCAACTGGTTGGCGGGCCCCACACACCACGGCCTCTCCCCTCGCGACGGTACAGCCCATCTGACGGAATTTCTCCACGCTACTCCTCGACTTTGCAGGTGTCAAACGAGAACCCTCGCGAGACGTCCGCGGCAGATGTCAGCCTGTTTTGTTCACACCCGTCTGCGAAAGGCCGATCGCCCATGAGCATCCTGTTGCTGATAGTCGGACTGCTGCTCGGCGCAGCATGCGCGCTCGCGCTCTCTCGCCGTGGAGCCCAGGCGCGCGAGGAGCAGGAGCGGGCCGCACGGCAGGAGCACCTGCGCGACGAGCAGGCGCTGGAGCGCGAGCGCCTGCGCGACGAGCTGAAGGCGATCTCCCTCGACGTCCTGCAGCAGACCGGCGACTCGCTCGCGCAACGCATGACCGAGGCGCGCCGCGCCGAGGAGGAGCGAGCGGCGGGCGAGATGGCACGCCGCGCGGAGGAGCTCAAAGGGCTCGTCGGACCGGTCCAGGAGAAGCTCGGCCGGATGGAGAGCGAGATCGGCCGTCTCGAGCGCGAGCGCCGGCAGGCCCAGGGCGAGCTGGCGCAGATGGTGCGCTCGCTCGGCGAGGGCGTGGGCAGCCTGCGCCAGGAGACGGGCAACCTCGTCTCCGCGCTGCGCCGCCCGAGCACGCGCGGCTCCTGGGGTGAGATCCAGCTGCGCAACGTCGTCGAGATGGCGGGGATGGTCTCCCATTGCGACTTCGTCGAGCAGTCCACGATCCAGACCGGCGAGGGCACGCTGCGACCGGACATGCTCGTGCGCCTGCCCGGAGGCAAGCTCGTCGTCGTGGACTCGAAGGTGCCGCTCGACGCCTACCTCTCCTCGCTCGAGGCCGAGGAGGACGAGGAGCGAGCGGTGCACGCCACCCGGCACGCTCGCCAGACCCGCGAGCACATCTCGAAACTCGCCGCCAAGTCCTACCAGAGCCAGTTCGACTCAACTCCGGAGTTCGTCGTGATGTTCGTGCCCTCCGACGGCATCTACCAGGCCGCGCTCGCGCAGGATCCGGCGCTGATCGAGTACGGCGTGCAGCAGCAGGTCCTGATGGCCACGCCGACGACGCTGATCGGCCTGCTGTGGGCGGTGCACTATGGCTGGCGCCAGGAGCTGATCGCGGAGTCCGCGCGCGAGATCGCCGACTCGGCGCGCGAGCTGCACAGCCGCCTCGGCCGCTTCGCGCAGCCGCTGTCGAAGGTCGGGCGACAACTCGACTCGGCCGTCTCCGCCTACAACGAGGCGGTCGGCTCGTTCGACCACCGTGTGATCCCGCAGGTCCGCAAGATCGAGCAGGCAGGCGCCGCATCCGAACGAGATGTCGCCGCCCCGCCCGCGATCGAGACGACGGCGCGGGCGATCACCGCCCGGCTGGAGCCCGTCGCGGAGGAGTTCGCCCTGGGTCAGTCTCCGACGAGTGCTTCGGGAGCCCATCCCCGGCCGAACCGGATCGGCCCTCCGGCGCGGGAGGCTCAGGTCTCCGACGAGTCCGCATCAGACCGGGCCGACGCGCCGTCAACACGAGCAGCGTGAGCGCCACCGGCACCGTCGCCGGCAGCTCGTCCACGAAGAAGAACAACAGATCCAGCCCCAGCGCGATCGCCGCCGTGAGCGCCGCGCCGCGCAACTGCCAGTGCCTGCTCGTCGCGCTCGCCAGCAACCCTCCGAGTACGCCCGCAACGAACAGGTCGCCGTAGCCCATCACCGCCGAGCCGAACACCGCCGTCTGCAACCGCGGCAGTCCCGCCGCCGGGTGAGCAGCATTGAGGGCGTTGTTCGGTCTCTGCAGCAGTTCCGAGACCACCAGCGCCGTGTCGGCGAGGGCCATCGCCACGATCCCAGCGGCCAGCCAGCGGGCAGGCGTCACCGCTGCCAGCAACACCCCCAGCGCCGCACAGCTGAGCGCCGACAACGCCACCGCCGCCGCCTCTCCCGCGACCCCGCCACGGTCTACCCACGCCAGCGCGAACAGGGGTATGACCAGCAGCGCCAACCCTGGTCGCGACGGTTCGGCGTACCACGCCAGCCAACCCAGCGTCAGAGCCGCGAGCGCCGGCACCGCCAGCAGCGCCAGATAGGTCAAACCGTCGGCGCTCGCGCGTTCGGCCTCGCGCGCGATCAGCACGAAGGCGATGACCGACAGCGGCGGGATCAGCGCCCATCGGCGCCCGCGCAGCCGTGCCAGTCGCCCCGGCTCCCACGCGCGGGGAAGGGCCACCACGACGCCCTGAACGAACGAGAGCACGGCGATCGAAATCGAGAACGGAATCATCAGTCTCCCAACGTAACGGCCGACGTCCCGATAGATGGTCAGTTGCGGATGTGTGGCGTACGATGCTGGCCCTACACTCTTGCGCGATGGTCGCTCGCCAGCAGCCGCCGCCCAGCCACTCGGATGAGCGCGTCTACTGGCGCCGTCGCGCGGTCGCCGCAATCGTGGCACTGGCACTCCTTGCGCTGCTGATCGCCGCGCTCAGCTCGCATGGAGGAAGCGCACATTCGGCCACGACCGCCGTCCACGCCAAGGTCGCGCCCAAACGCACCCCCGCCGAAGAACTTGCCTCGATGCGAGCGGCCGAAGAAAAGGCGATCGACCACGTCCTCACCTACACCCCGGCGATTACCGCCGGAGGATCGCACGGCAACGAGGTCGCGCTCACCTTCGACGACGGCCCCGGCCCGTACACCGTGCAGCTGGTTACCGAGCTCAACAAGCTCGGCGTGCACGCCACGTTCTTCGCGATCGGCGAGGAGGAGCGCTACTTCTCACCCGGAACCTCGCTCGAGCTGCACTCGGGCGACGTCGTCGGCGATCACACCGAGACGCACCCGATGCTGGCCTCGCTCTCGGCCCACGACCAGTACGAAGAGCTCTTCGAACAGATCGCCCGCGTCGAACTCCTCGGCGGCCCCCGTCCCCGCCTGTTCCGCCCACCCTACGGTTCGTTCGACGCGACCACCTTCAAACTGCTGCACAAGCTGCACCTGCTGATGGTGCTGTGGTCCACCGACACCGACGACTACACCCTGCCCGGCGTCGCCGCGATCGAGCAGAGCGCACTCGCGGGCGCGCATCCGGGAGCGATCATCCTCATGCACGACGCGGGTGGCGATCGTTCGGAGACGATCGCGGCGCTGCCCACGATCGTCGAGGGCCTGCGCAAGAAAGGACTGCATCCCGTCACAATCCCGCGGCTGATGCTCGACGACCCGCCCCCGCCCGGACAGCCCTTGCCGACGAGCCTCGCCGGGGACTGAGTTGCATGGACGCGGCGCAGCCACCGACCGGCCGCCGCTGGTGAGCCTCACCGATCCTGCGCGGGCCCTACGATGAGCCACATGAACGCGCCCGCCGCGCAGGCGCCCCCGATCCTGCACCTGTCCACGGTGACGGGAAGTCCCTTGCGCGACTCCGACGGCGAGCGCCTGGGCAAGGTGCGAGATGTGATCGTGCGTCTCGGGGGCGTCGGCTACCCGCCGATCACCGGCTTTCTGGTGACGGTCGCCGGACGGACCTCATACCTGGGGGTCGAGCGGGTCTCGGACATCGGCGCCGACGGCGTGGTGCTGCGCAAGGCCAAGCTCGACCTGCGCCGTTTCGACCGGCGCCCCGAGGAGGTGCTGCTCAAGCGAGACGTGCTCGACCGCCAGCTGATCAACGTGCAGGGCGCTCGCCTGGTGCGCGCGAACGAGATCGAGCTGGCGCTCCTCGCGGGATCATGGCGCGTGGTGGGCGTCGACACCGGACCCCGCGGCGGGCTGCGGCGCCTGCTGCCAAAGCCGCTCGGCGCGCGCATCGCCACGGGCGAGTTCCTTGATTGGGCCGGCGTTGAGCCGTTCGTGGGGCACGTGCCGACGGTGCGCCTGCGCGTTCCGCACCCGAAGCTCGCAAAGCTGCATCCCGCGCAGATCGCCGACCTCGTGGAGGCCGCCTCGCGGCGAGAGGGCGAGGAGATAATCAAGGCCGTCGGCGAGGACGACCGCGAGCTCGAGGCCGACGTCTACGAGGAGCTCGACGACCAGCACCAGCGCGAGTTCCTCGAGGACAGGCCCGACGAGCAGGTCGCCGAGATCCTTTCAAGGATGGCGCCCGATGACGCCGCCGACATCCTCGGCGAGCTTGACGAGGACCGGCGCGAGCCACTGCTCGCGCTCCTGCCGGTCGGCCACCGCGTGAAGGTTCGCGCACTGCTTGGCTATGATCCCGCGGAGGCGGGCGGCCTGATGAGCCCTGACTTCATCCTCCTGCGCGAGAGCACCGCCGCCGGCGACGCTCTGGAGGCGATCCGCGCCAGCAAGATCGCTCCCGAGCTGCTCACCGCTGTGTTCGTGAGCGCGCCGGATGGGACGCTGCTGGGCAGCATCCCCGTGACCGCGCTGCTACGCGCCGAACCCGGACGGCGCCTCGAGGATCTCGTCAAGCACGAGGCGCCCTGTCTGCGCACCGACGCATCTTTCGAGGAGCTCGCGCGGTTGATGGCCGACTACAACCTCACGGCGATTCCGGTAGTGGACGAGCACGAGCACATGGTCGGCGTGGTCACCGTCGACGACGTGCTCGAGGCGATGCTCCCCCGTGGCTGGCGGCTGCGCTTCGGGCTGCTCGGCGAGGACTGAGACGGATTCCCAACTTCCCTCGCGCAAGAACCCGCCCCAGGCGGCCTTCGCGGGGCCTACGCGAATAGACTGGCGGGCGTGAGCGTCCCGACAGGACAGTTCGATGGCGGTCCGAGTACCGCCCGTCATGCGTCGCGCCCGTTCGGCCATCCGTGGCCGACCGCGCCTGCCTGCCCGCCTCAGCCCTAGACGCACCCGCCTTTTCATCTTCCTGGGGCTCCTGGGGCCCGGGCTGATCGCCGCCAACGCCGGCAACGACGCGGGCGGCGTTGCGACCTACTCGTCGGTTGGCGCCAAGTACGGGTACGGACTGTTGTGGACGATCCTGCTGATCACGATCTCGTTGGCGATCGTGCAGATGCTCGCGGCGCGCATGGGCGTCGTCACCGGCAAGGGCCTGGCCGAGTTGATCCGCGAGGAGTACGGCATCCGCTGGTCGGTGATCGCCACGATCGCGGTGCTGCTCGCGAACCTCGGCATCTGCATCTCCGATTTCGTCGGCGTCGGCGCCGCGCTCGGCCTCGCGGGCATACCGGTGCAGGTGTCGGTGCCGATCGCGGCAGTGGTGATCTGGACGATCATCGTGCGCGGCTCCTACCGCTCGGCCGAGCGCATCTTCATCTGGCTGACGATCCCCTTCTTCGCCTACCCGCTTGCGGCGATCCTCGCGCACCCCGATTGGCACGCCGTCGGACACGGCCTGATCACGCCCCAGATCCACGTCGAACCGGCATTCCTCCTGCTGCTGATCGCGACCGCCGGCACGACGATCACCCCCTACATGCAGCTGTACCTGCAGTCGGCTGTCGTTGAGCGCGGCGTGCGCGAGGAGGAGCTGGCGCACGAGCAGCGCGAGGCCGTGGCGGGCTCGATCTTCGCCAACCTGATCGCCGCCTCGATCATCATCGCCACCGGCGCGACGCTGTACACGCACGGGATCCACAACATCAACTCGGCGGCCGAAGCCGCGAGCGCGCTGAGCCCGTTCGCCGGAAGCTACGCCGAGGCGCTGTTCGGGATCGGGCTGTTCGGCGCGAGCCTGCTCGCCTGCGCGATCCTGCCGATCGCGACCTCGTATGTGATCTCCGAGTCCCTCGGCTATGAGAAGGGCATCGGCCGTCGCCGCGAGGAGGCGCCGGTGTTCGTCGGCATCATCACGGCCATGATCGCGATCTCGACCGTCGTCGCGATCATCCCGGGCGTGCCCGTCATCTCCCTGCTCGTGGGCGTGCAGGTGGTCAACGGACTGCTGCTGCCGATCAACCTGTTCTTCATCTGGCGACTCTCGCGCTCGGCCAGCGTGATGGGAAAGATGCGCAGTGGACGCCTGCTCGGCGCGGCGTCGGGCATCACCGTCGTTGTCACCTCGACCCTCTCGGTGATCCTGGTGATCGCGACCGTCGGCGGGTTCTAGTCTCCGCTGGGCTCGACCAGCAGCGAGGCCCCGATCGCGCCGCCGAGGTCGCCGAGCGCGGCCACGTGGACGTCTGGGGGGCGAGCGTCGGAGAACAGGTGCGGCTGCATCGCCTCGGCGATCCGCTTGGCGTAGGGGTCTCCGAGGCGTACGCCCAGCCCGCCGCCGATGATCACACCTTCGACGTCGAGCAGGTTCACCGCCGAGGCGATCCCCGCCCCGAGCGCGCGCACGGCTCGATCGACGATTTCGATCGCGAGCTTGTCACGGTGCTCGAGCGCTCGCGCCCAGATCCCGCTCGTCAACCGCGTGCGTTCACGCTCGCGCATCAGCTTGAACAGGTCCGTCTTGTGCCCCTTCTCCTCGTGCAGCTTGCGCGCGTGCAGCTCCATCGCCGCGCGTCCGGCGTAAGCCTCCATGCAGCCACGGCGACCACAGGTGCAGCGCGCCCCGCCGATCTCCACGACCATGTGGCCGATCTCCCCGGCACCGCCGCGCCCGATCCAGGGCTTGCCGTCGAGGATCAGTCCGCCGCCGACGCCCGTGCCCCAGAACACCCCGAGCAGTGACGTGTATGGCTTTCCGGCGCCGAGCTTCAGCTCCGCGTCGGTGGCGACCTGCACATCGTTGCCGACCCGCACCTGCGGTCCGAGCGCCTCGCTCAGCGTCGTCGCCAGGGGAAACGTGCCTTCCCAGTCGGGCAGGTTGCGCGCGCTCGTCACGGCTCCATCGGCCTCGATCGTACCGGGGGAACCGATGCCGATTCCGTGCAGCCGCGCCGGGTCGATCTTCGCGTCCGCGGCCGCCTCGCGCAGCGTCGTCTCGATCTCATCGGCGACATCCCGCGGTCCGCCGCTGGTCGGAGTTGGACGGCGAGCGGACCCGAGCACCTTGTGATCGTCATCTACGATCACAGCCTGGATCTTCGTCCCGCCGAGATCGATCCCGCCGTGGGTGGACATTGCGGGCATCATCACACATGAGTCTGTCCGAGAACTCGTGCACGCACCTGGCGGGCGCCTGACACGACGTGCCGCGGCGTCCTCGGACCTCGACTTGGCACCGCCAAGCCTTCGGTCCTGCGTCCTGACGGCACTTGGTCTTGCACACGCCATCCACGCACCCGAGTTCTCGGACAGACTCTAAAGATCGAACGGCCGCACATTTAGGCGAATTTAGGCGCCCTTGCAGGGTTTCTTCGTACCCTCTTACGCCCCCGCCTCACCATCAAAGCCGAGCTATATGACCGAGCGCACCAGAGCATCCTGGCCCGTCTTCGCACTGGGCGCTCTGAGCGTCGCTGCGATCGTCGTCGCGATCCTGCTCGTGGGACCGGACTCGAGCAGCTCGAGCACCATCACCCGCACCGCCACCGCCGCCGCGGGGGTCGTGCAGTCGACCGTCTCCGGCACCGGCAACCTGCAGCCCTCGAGCCAACTCGATCTCGGCTTCAAGACCAGTGGGGTCGTCAGCGAGATCTACGTCTCCCAGGGTCAGCACGTCACCGAGGGGCGGCTGCTGGCCGAACTGAACCCCAAGAGCGCCGAAGTGACGCTCGAACAGTCCCGCGCCACCCTGCAGGCCGCGCGCGCAAGTCTCGCGCAACTGGAAGAAGACGAAGGTGAAGCTTCGAGCGGCTCGACCAACTCGGGCAAAGCCGCCACCGTCCCCAAGACGACCACAGAGCACAAAGAACCCGAACCCTCGAAACCGACCGAGAGCGAGGCCGTTCGCGAAGCGAACATCGCCTCCGCGCAAGCGGCCGTCAAGAGCGACCGACTGACCGTCGAAGGCGACGAACAGGCGCTCGCCGACACCAAGCTCTACGCGCCCAAAACCGGCACGATCGTCTCACTCGCGGGGGAAGTCGGCGAAAGCGTCAGCGCGCAAGGCACGAGCAAGGCCTCGAGCACGAGCTCCGCGAGCGGCTCGGGATCCTCGGGCTCGAGCGCGAGCGCGACGGGCGCCTCCTCGAGCCGTTCGAGCACCGCCGCCTCGAGCGCGAACGGCGACTCGTCGAGCCCATCCGGTTCGGGGTCCTCCGGCTCGGGGTCCTCCGGCTCGGCGTTCGCCGTGCTCAGCGACCTCGATTCGCTGCAGCTCGTGGCCGCGCTGAGCGAATCGGAAATCGGCAGCGTCAAGGTCGGCCAGACCGCTACCGTGACCGTGGAAGCGCTCAGCGGCACGAAGCTCGCGGCGCACGTGGCCGAAGTCGCGATCCTCTCCACGAGCACCAGCGGCGTGGTGAGCTACGACGTCACCTTCCAGCTCGATCAGCTCGCGCCCGGACTGAAACCGGGGATGAGCGCCACCGCCGAAGTCGTCGTGAAGCAGGCCGAAGGCGTGAACGTCCCGACGAGCGCGATCACCGCGAGCTCGGTGACGGTGCTGCACGGTTCCAGTCGCGAACGCCGGCGCGTGGTCACCGGCCTGGCGGGTGACAGCTCGACGGTCGTCCTCAGCGGGCTGCACGCGGGCGAAAAGGTGCTCCTTCCGAGCGCCAGCGGCACAGGAACGGGAGCGAGCAGCCTCAGCTCGAGGCTCGGCCGAGTGCTCGGTGGTGGCGGCGCGCTCGGTGGCGGAGCAGCGCTCGGCGGAGGTGGCGACGGCGGTGGTGGTCCGGCCTTCTTCAGAGGTGGGGGCTGATGGCGAGGACCTCTCACCCGGTCATCGACCTGCGCGAAGTCAGCAAGACCTTCCGCATGGGCCCCGAGATCGTCGTGCGCGCGCTGCGCGGAGTTTCGCTGCGCATCGAGCGCGGCGAGCTCGTGGCGATCATGGGTAGCTCGGGCAGCGGCAAGAGCACCTTGATGAACATCATCGGCTGCCTGGACATCCCCTCCGGCGGGCGCTGCCTGATCGACGGCAGGGACGCGAGCCGGATGGACGAGGACGATCTGGCAGACCTGCGCAATCGCCGGATCGGCTTCGTGTTCCAGAGCTTCAACCTCGTGGCACGCACTAGCGCGCTGGCGAACGTCGAACTGCCGCTCGCCTACGCCGGGTTGGGACGGGCCGACCGTCGGCGGCGGGCCGAACGGGCGCTGGGCTCGATGGGCATGGGCAACCGGCTCGACCATCAGCCCTCAGAGCTCTCCGGCGGGCAGCAGCAGCGCGTCGCGGTCGCGCGCGCGATCGTCACGAACCCCTCGCTGGTACTCGCCGACGAGCCGACGGGCAACCTCGACTCGCACTCCACCGAGGACGTCCTGCGGATCTTCGCGCGACTGCACGAGGAAGGCCGCACCGTGGTGCTGATCACGCACGAGCCCGACGTCGCCGCTCGCGCCGGGCGCGTGATCACCCTGAGCGACGGCCGGATCGTCCACGACGAAGCGCAGGCGCCGGCATGATCGGCGCCGAAGTTCTGCGCATCGCCTGGAGCGGGATCACCGCCAACAGGCTCCGCTCGGGCCTGACGATCCTCGGGATGACGATCGGGGTCGCCTCGGTGATCGTGCTGATCGCCGTCGGCAACGGCTCCTCGCAGGCGGTCGCCTCGCGTATCCAGAGTCTCGGCACGAACGTGCTGTTGGTGCAAGCCAGCGGCGGGTTTCGCGGCGGCGCGCGGGCGAGCAGCGCGAACACCGTCTCCTTGACCAAGGCCGACGCGCAGGCGCTGCAGAGTCCCGGCCTCGCCCCCGACGTCAAGAGCGCCTCCCCCGTCGTCAACGCCAACGGGGTCAAGCTCGTCGCGAGCGGCTCGAGCTATGAACCCTCCTCGTTCATCGGCACGACACCCTCCTATCTGAGCGCTCACAGCTACGACATCGCCGCCGGGAGCTCGTTCACGCAGGCCGACGTGAGCGAACACAAGCGCGTGGCGGTGGTCGGTCAGGAAGTCGTGCAGGAACTGTTCGCCGGCGCGAGCCCGGTGGGGCAGAACATGAAGGTCAACGGCAGCAACTACGAAGTGCTCGGCGTGCTCGCCAAGAAGGGCGCCAGCGGAGCGATCAACGAGGACGACGTCGTGATGGCTCCGATCACGACCGTCCAGGACTCGCTCACGGGCGCCGGTCCGATCGACTCGATCACCGTACAGGCCACCTCGGAGTCGGCGCTGAACGCAGCGGAATCCGAGGTCACGCAGGTGCTCGAGGAACGCCACAAGATCAAAGACATCGCCGAACCCGGCTTCAGCGTGCTCAACCAGGGATCGCTGCTTGAAACGTCGAGCTCCACCAGCAGCGTCTTCACCACGCTGCTGGGCGAGGTCGCCGCGATCTCGCTGCTCGTCGGCGGCATCGGCGTGATGAACATCATGCTCGTGTCCGTAACCGAGCGTACCCGCGAGATCGGCGTGCGCAAGGCCATCGGCGCCCGCCGCGGCGACATCCTCACCCAGTTCCTGACCGAGGCCGTACTCGTCTCGCTCATCGGCGGCGTCGCCGGCGTGCTCGTGGGCGTGCTCGGCAGTCAGTTCGAAATCGCCGGCGTGCACCCGGAGATCGCCACGTACTCGATCTTCCTCGCGTTTGGTGCCGCGGCGCTTTCGGGCCTGTTCTTCGGCACCTACCCGGCGGCTCGAGCGGCCCGTATGAGACCGATCGAAGCGCTGCGCTTCGAGTAAGCGCACTTACATATCGACGAGGAGTCAACGATGCCCGATCAGCAAGCAGCCGTTCACCAGCCCGCGGTGGCCGAGGACGAGACATGGGCCGACGATGCCTTCGAGGAGCTGCCCCCGCGCCCGCGTCGGCGACTGCTCGCACCGCTCCCCCTTACGCTCCTGGGCATCCTGCTGATCGCCTGCGGGTTCATCGCCGGCGTGCTCGTCGAGAAGGGGCAGACCTCCTCGAGCTCCTCCTCCGGGGGCGCCGGGGGTTCGGGTCTGGCCGCCCATTTCGCGGCGCTGCGCGGTGGTGGTGGTGGCGGCGGCGGCGCAGGCTCGAGCGCGGCTTCGGGCGCGTCCGCCGGCGCCGGGAACAGCGCCCCGGGCACGGCGGGTGGCTCTGGCGCGGGCGGCTCCGGCGCGAGTAGGGGCATCGCAACGATCGGTCAGGTCGCCTATGTCGAAGGGAGCACGCTGTATGTGACGACGCTCGAAGGCAACACCGTCAAGGTGAAGACTTCGGCGGCCTCGGCCGTTACGAAGACCGTGAGCACGAGCGTAAAGGCGATCCATCCGGGAGAAACCGTCGTCATCACCGGTCCCAGCGCCGCGGACGGCAAGGTCAGCGCCGAAGCGATCCGCGTCGGCGGCGCAGGCGGGAGTGCAGGCGCCGGCATCGGCGCGCTGTTCGGTGGCGGGAGCACAGTCGGCGGCGGTGGGTCGGGCGCTGGAAGCGGCAGCGCCCGCAGTTCAGCCGGCGCCGGAGAACCGGCCCTATTCGGTAAGGGTGGCTAGCGCAGCCGTCCGCGCACGCCAACACCACTGACTATCTTGCGGCGCGCTATCGCCATCAGGCCGACGCGTCTACGAACGCCACACGATCATCGAAAAGGAGTCTCATGTCCCACACACCCAGAAGAAGACGCAAGCCGACGGCGATAGCTGCGATCGTGGCGTTTGGCCTGTTGCTCGCCTGCTTGGGCCTCGCGGCCTGTGGTGGATCGTCGAGCACGACCTCCACGAGCACCAACGCTTCGGCCGCAACCCCGCGGGGCGCCGCCAGTGGAGGTACATCGGGACCCCGGGGAGCGCGCTTCAAGGTGCTGCGTGAATGTCTGCAGAAAAACGGCGTCAACCTGCCGCAACGCCCAGCCGGCAAGCGCGAAGGTCCCGGCGGCGCGAGCGGACCCCGCGGCTTCCTCGGCGGCGCCGGCAGCCCGCAACTGCCAAGTGGTGTCTCGCGCGCTCAGTTCCAAGCCGCGATCAAGAAGTGTGGCGGCGGTGCCTTCGCGGGGCGCGGAGCGCGCCTGAAAAACCCCGCGTATCTTGCCGCGCTGAGCAAGTTCGCGACCTGCATGCGCTCCAATGGCGTCAACGTGCCGGCTCCGAACACGTCCGGTAACGGCCCGGTCTTCAGCACCAAGGGCATCAACACCGCCAGCGCCCAGTTCCGCGCGGCCGAGATGAAGTGCCGCAGCAGCCTCGCGGGCACGTTTCGAGGCGGCGCAGGTGCACGCGCGCCTGGAGCCGCGGGCGGTCCCGCAGCGCCACCGCCGGGCGAAGCAGCCGGGCCGGGCGAAGCAGCCGGCTGACAGCCATCGCCCCACAGACCGCGCGTCCGCCGTGGCGTCCGCGTACCGAAAAGGCCGCGTTCGGTGAACGCGGCCCGATTTGACGCTATCCGCCGCTATCCGCCTGCGGAGGAACCGGAGCCCGCGGAACTCGAGCCCGAGCCGGTGGCCGTGGTTTGCGACTGACCGCCGGATTTGTCTGGTATCGCACCTGAGCTCGGCTTGACCGCAACCGTCGGACTCGGCAGCGCGGCTATGCGCCCGATCAGCTGTTCCCACTGCGCCACGCTCAGTGCACCTGCCACCGCCACCGGCGCGGGCGCCGTCTGAGCGCTCCCCGCAGGGCCAGCCACGGCGGCCGTCGCCGAGGGCTTCAGCGCCGCGGAGTGCGGCGCGGGGTTGAACGCGATCTCCAGGTAGTCGCCGTGGTCCGCGCGCGCAAGCGTGCTCGGCGCTCCCGGGTAGCGCATCAGGCTGACGATGCGAGCCGGCGTGAAGGAACCCCTGAGCGTCAGCAGGGTGCGAATCGTGGTGTCGGTGATCGAACCCGCGCCCTGGTGGCCGGCGATCGGAACGCCGTTGATCGCGACGATCGCGACTGCGTCACCGGAATGACCGGGGACGATGTAGCCGGCGGCATCATACGCGCCGCAGCGCAGCGTGCCGACGGTCGGCTTCAGGCCGCTGCGCGAAAGGAACGCGAGCATCGCCAGCGCCCGCTTGTCGATCGCTCCGGAGGCAACTTCATGGCGTGAGCACCCAGACAGCGCGACCCCGGGATCGGAGAGCACCTCACGCTCGAGCTGTCCCTTGGACAGCAGGAACACGTCGCTTGCTGTCGCGCCGAGCAGGCTCGGGCTGGCTTTCGCTCCTCGCGGATGCAGAGCCGCGTCGAGCTGGGTCCAGTTCGAGAGGATCGCCCGCGGATCGATCGTGCTCGTGTCGCCGGCCGGCTGGATGGCGAAGCGCAGGTGACCATCGTTGGCCCCTGCCGGAGCGCTCACCTGACCGAGGATCGTGCCCTCGGCGACGACCGAGCCGACGCCGAGCCGCATCCGCCCTCCGGCGGTCGAGGTTCCGAGGATCCGGGCGCTCGCGACAGCTGCTTGGGCGTCGGGGTTGCGCTGGGTTCGAGCGAAGACGCGCATCTTGCCGCTCGGCTTGGAAGCCGCCGTCGAGCCACCGGCAGACCCGTCGGATGCCGTGGATGCGCTCGACCCGGAGGCCGACTGGCTCTGCGCGGGCGCGCCAGCCACGGAGTCGGACTTGGGGAGCTTGTAAGTGTGGGCGATCGCCCCCAGCCCGGCGTAGGTGAACACGTCGCCGTAGACGTCACGCAGGACCACGTAGCGGCCGAGCTTGCGCGAGTAGCCGAGCTTGACGATCCGTCCGTCCTGTACGGCGACGGCGTGCGCGTTGAGTTCGCCGCGCACGTCCACGAGGCTGATTCCCTTTGATGTGGCGCTCGCCGGTGTCGCGGCGGAACCCGGAGACGGCGGAGTCGTGGACCCGGGCGTCGCGAAGGAGGAAGTGGCGGACGCCGCGGAAGAGGCGGCAGTCGCCGCACCGGGATGGGGGGTTGGCGCGGAAGCTGAGGTAGCGGTCGCTCCCGCTGTCGCGCTGGAGGATGAGGGCAACGCCGCAACACCCGGCGCGAGCGCGGGTGCTCCCCAGCCGATGCGCTTGCCGGTCACCGGTGGGCGCCCGTCGATGAGGCCGGTCAGCGTCGCGATCACCTGGTCGGGATAGGCCGCGATCAACTTCGCGCGCAGCAGCACCGAGCTGACGTACGCTTCGGAGTGGTTGTAGGCGAGGATCGCTCCGCTCAGGTTGCTGGCCGCGCCCGCGGCCTTCAGATAGCGGGCCGCCGCGTAGATCGCATCGACCGGGTTGTAGGGATCGGCGTAGCCCGCGTTCAGCGCGTCGACGCCGTACTGCAGCCAGGTCGAGGGCTCGAACTGCATCCAGCCCTCCGCGCCGGCCGAGGACACGGACAGGTCGGTTCCGTAATCGGTCTCGATTTCGTTGATCGCCGCGAGGATCGGCCACGGCACGCCGTATTGAATCGCCGCGGCGCGATAGATCGGCAGCAGGAACAGCGGGATGCGGTAGAAGTTCAGCGCCTGCACCGACGCCGCGTTGGAACCGCCGAGGAGCGCCGCGAGCGCACCGGCCTGACCGGCCACGAGCTGCGGGGGCAGGGCGACATTGCTGGAAGCGTTCGCGCCGCTGCTTGCCGGCTGAGTGGCGGCATTCACCTTCCCGTTCGTCGTGGTGGTCGTGGTTTTCGTCTGAGGAACCGCACCGGCGACCTGTTTGCTTGGACTGGTGTGCTGTTTGCGATGAACGACGACGGTCGGGCCTTCTCCGCCGGTCGCACCCGTGGCGCCGGGCGGCGGTGTGGCGGGGGTGGTTGTCGATGGCGTCGAGGAAGGCTGGGGGGTGGTGGTCGTCGTCGAGGTGGTCGACGGTTCCCAGGGCACTTCCTTGGCGGTTTCGCCGCTACCGGCGGGTGTGGTGGAGGTCGGCGGTGGCGAACCGTCGGTGCTCGTCGGACCCGTCGCTCCTTCCGCGCCCAGGGCGCCGTTCGCCAACGGTCCGCCGAGGCTTGCGGCGGTGAGCCCGCCACCCGCGAGCACCGAAAGCACTGTCCTCCACGATGGGCGCCGTACGCCCACGCTGCGCGTACCGCTCGCCGGCGGCGTCTCGGTGGGCATGTCCTGGTGCGGTCCCTTGTTCATTGCGGATCGGTGATGGCGTCGCTGACCC
This sequence comes from Solirubrobacteraceae bacterium, assembly GCA_036495605.1. Taxonomy (GTDB): domain Bacteria; phylum Actinomycetota; class Thermoleophilia; order Solirubrobacterales; family Solirubrobacteraceae; genus Palsa-744. Next base: position 14,077 of record DASXMO010000103.1, on the reverse strand, counting down.
ACGATCGCGGGCGCGCCGCCGGTATTCATATCGGCAGACAAGCAAGATCCCGTAAAGGAATCGTTAATGCGCCAGACGGCGCCTGGATAGCGCACCGTAGCGAGGTTTGCGGCGGAACGTCGCAGTTTGCGTCGAACCGCTCTATTCTTTCTCGCCGAGGGTTCAATGGTCTAGCGGCCGACGCCCGCAGCGAGCGGCCGCAAAATAAAATCGGCGGAGGGGATCGTGATGTTGATGACTGCACTGTCCAGGGTACGGATCGTTGCCACGGCGTTGGTCGGTTGCGCGCTGGCGCTGTGCCTGGCCGCGAGCGCGGCGCAGGCTGAAGAGACCGTGACGATCACGAAGGCCGGCTTTTCCCCGGACGCGCTCGGAGTGCCGACAAATGTATTCGGCGAAGCGAAGATCGGCTCGACGAACCTGCCCGTGCCCTCCCCGATCACCCACATCAACGTGATGGGCCCCGCCGGCATGACCCTGAACCTCGAAGGCACCGGCACATGCACCGCTGCGATCCTCGAAAACACCGGTCCCCAAGGCTGTCCCGCGGACTCCAAGGCCGGGTTCGGCGGCGGCTTGGGCGCGTATGAAATCGCCCACGAAGTCATCAACGAGAGCTTCACGCTCGACTTCTTCCTCGCCAACAACAAGCCCGGGCACGTCGAAGCGCTGATCTACCTCGACGGCGCCACTCCAGTCTCGATCCAGCTCGTGTTCAAAGCTCCGGTGATCCAGGAGCCCAAGCCCTACGGGCTCGGCTTCAGCCTCAACGTACCGCTCATCAAAGTGCTGCCCGAAGCCTCCGACGCCTCCGCGATCAGCGCCTTCTTCACGGCCGGGGCGAAGAACGTCGCCTACTACAAGAAGGTCCACGGCAAGCGCAAGCTGTTCCACGTCAAGGGCATCATCACCCCCAAGACCTGCCCGCTCGGATACTGGCCCGGCGCCTCGGAAATCAGCTTCGAGGACGGCACGACCGTCAAAACCACGACGAAGATCCGCTGTCCGAAGAAGTAGGAGGGCGGGGGTGGCGATGATGCAGCGGAGCATGTTCGCGGGGATGGCGACCACGCTCGCGTTCGCGTGCTGCATCAGCGCCACGACCGTCTCCGCGCAGGCGCAGACGGAAACAAGCGCGAGCATACGCCCGTCGCTGCTCCCCGACAGGCTGGGCGCCAGCACGGTGCTCACGCTCGCGTTTCGCTTCGCCGGCGGCGCCGAAGGCGTCCCGGCGCCGTTGCGCGGAATGGTCGTGCATCTGCCCGCGGGGTTGAGCATCAACCTACACAGCGCTAAGACGTGTCCACCGGCGCGATTGCGCAGCCGAGGAGCCGGCGGCTGTTCGTCGCAGGCGCTCGTCGGTCGCGGCCACGCGCTGATGCGGGTGCACGCCGGTTCGCTGGCCGTCCCCGAGGAAACCGCGATCTCGATCTTCCGCGGACCCAACCGCGGAGCGCGTCAGACACTCGAGATCTTCAGTCAGGGCTCCACGCCGTTGGATGAGAGCACTACGGCCACCGGCGTGCTCTCGCCCGACAGCGGCAGGTTCGGTTCAAAGCTGACCGTGACGGTCCCCGCGATCCCCACGCTCGTGCTCGAGCCGGACGCTTCGTTTACGTCCCTGTCGCTGACCATCGGGGGCATCGGGCGCGCGCCCAGAGCGCACGCCGCAGCCGGAGCGATCACGGTGCCACGCACTTGCCCGAGCGCAGGCTTTCCGTTCATGGCCGAACTCGCGTTCGCCGGCGCCGCCGGCACCAGCGCAGCGGGCGTCGTCGCGTGTCCGTGACGCCGGGCGCATTGTGCTCGCGTCCCGGACAAGCACGTCGCTCTCCCGCCCCGGGTCGCGAAGGACGCGATAGGCTGGGCGCGTGACGACGATCCTGTCCATCATCCAGCTGGGGATCTGCGCGGTCCTGATCTTCCTCGTGCTGATGCACTCGGGCAAAGACTCAGGCCTCTCCGGCGCCTTCGGGGTCGGCAGCGGTCAGGGTCCGCTCGGCGGCGGGTCGATGGTCGAGCGCAACCTCAACCGCTGGACCGTCGTGTTCGCGGTGCTGTTCTTCCTGAACGCGATCATCCTGCTCAAGTCCTAGGACGCCGCTGGGACGGCGGCGAGGCTGCGTCCTTACCGATCGAAGATCGACGGGATCTTCGATCGGCCAGCACGCGTACGTAGTACGCCACGCTTCCTGCGTCCTTGCCTCGCTTGCCCAGCGACGCCCTATAGGTAGCGCACTTCAAGAATCGCCGTCTCTCTGAGAGTCCTCGCGCTCCTCCTCGCCCTCGCCATCCTCGAGCGCGGAGAGGCGATCGAGGATCGCGACGGCCTCGGCGCGAAGCGTGCCGTCGATCGAGGCGTAGTCCTCCGCTGAAAGCTTGCCCGTGCGGTAGTCGAGCTCGGCGTCGCGGATCTCGCGGTACTTCGCCTCGCGAGCCGCGTCGAGCTCGGCGCGGTCGGCCACCGACTCGGGATCGGGCGCGCGTCGCTTGGCGCGCAGCGGCGCGCTGACGAGCAGGATGACGGCGCCGAGCAGGGCCACGGTGAACAGGCCGACGAGGGCGTTCACGTACTCACCTCTGCGCTCAAGCGCGCGCCAGGCCCTGCTCGGCACGGGCGCGGCGCCCGCGCGCGAGCACCGCGACGCGCCGGCGCATCGCGCTGGGCGCCGGCCAAATCGCGATCAGTCCGCCACCGAAGACGATCAGCCCACCGATCCAGATCCACATCACGAGCGGAGAGACGATGAAGTGAAACTGCGCCGGAGGCGGGTGCTGCAGGTAGGAGCGCGCCAGATACGCGACCGCGATCAGGGCATCTTCGGGACGCACGAACGGGATCGTCTTGTTGCCGACTTCGACGATCCGCTTCAGCTGCGGCGTTTCGATGTTCGGCGCGATCGCGCTCCACACGTCGCGGGTGACGCCGGCGCTCATCGCGACATGACTGACGGCCTGGCCGCCAATCAGGCTGCCGACGGAGCCCTGCGAGGGTTCGTCGGAGGCGTAGTAACCCTCGCTCGGATACAGCGTGGCGACGTGGCGCCCGTGCTTGCTCACGCTCAGGACGGCCCCGAGGCTCAGCGTCGAGCCGGTGTGCGCGGCGTCGTTGCTCGGCGTCACGGTCGCCGTGGGGCGGAGGTAGTGGACGGTGTAGGCGCCAACGCGGGTGGACTGCCCGACCGAGAGCGTCGGCTCGACGGTGTGCTGGAAGGAGGAGGAGGCGGCCACGCCGACGAACAGCACGGCGATGCCGACGTGCACGATGTAGCCCCCGTAGCGGCGGCGGTTGCGGCGCACGAGCGCCACCAGCGCGACCGGCGCGGCCTCGCCGGCCATCGCGCGGCGCGCGCGCACGCCGCGGAGGAACTCCTGAGCGACGCATCCGAGCACGAAGGCGGCGCAGCCGAACATCGCCAGCGCGAACGGCTTGCCCGAGACGCCCGCGAGCAGCAGCACCGCGACCGTCCCCAGCGCGACGGCGACCGGCGCGATGAAGTTGCGCCGCGCATTCGCGAAGGTCGCTCGCCGCCATGCGATCACCGGTCCGATGCCACTGAGCAGGACCAGGAGCAGGGCGAGCGGGACCGTGTAGCGGTCAAACCAGGGAGGGCCGACAGAGGCCGCTTTGCCGGTCAGCGCTTCGGAGATCAGCGGGAAGTAGGTGCCCCAGAAGATCACGAAGCAGAGGGCGACCAGGACGAGGTTGTTGGCGAGGAACACCGACTCGCGCGAGAGCAGCGAGTCCAGGCGGTGCTCGGAGCGCAGCATCTCCCGGCGTGTGACGACCAGGTAGATCGAGCCGGCGATCATCACGCCGATCAGGCATACGAACGGCACGCCGAGCGTCTGCCCGCCGAAGGCGTGGATCGAGTTGAGCACGCCGCTGCGCACGAGGAACGTGCCCATGATCGCGAGCGTGCCGGTGGAAAGCACGAGCGAGGCGTTCCAGACCTTCAGCATGCCCCGTTTCTCCTGGATCATCAGCGAGTGCAGGAACGCCGTGCCCGTCAGCCACGGCATCAACGAGGCGTTCTCGACCGCATCCCAACCCCAGTAGCCGCCCCAGCCGAGCTCCGAGTAGGACCAGCGGGCGCCGAGCAGGATGCCGATGCCCAGGAAGAACCAGGCGGCGAACGCGAAGCGGCGGATCGCGCGAATCCACTCGGCATCCACCCGCCGCGCCAGCAGCGCGCCCATGCCGAAGGCGAACGGGATCGTGCAGAGCGTGTAGCCGGAGTAGAGCATCGGCGGGTGGATCATCATCGTCGGGAAGCGCAGCAGCGGATCGAGGCCCGCGCCTTCCACCGGCGCCGGATGGGTCGTCGCGAAGGGGTTCGCGTAGAAGATCATCAGCGAGATGAAGAAGGCGCCGAACCCGAGCAGGATCGCGGTGGCATACGCCGCCACGTCGCGCATGCGCCCGCGCGTGAGGAACAGCACGAGGCTCGACCACATCGACAACAGCCACGCCCACAGCAGCAGCGAGCCTTCCTGCGAGGACCACACCGCGGCGGCCTTGTAGGCAGTTGGCGTCGTCAGGCTCGACGTGTCGGCGACGGTGTTGAACGAGAAGTCGCTGCGCAGGAAGGCGATCTCGAGCACGGCGAACGCGACCGTCAGCACACCCGCGAGCGCGTACACCGCGCGCCGGCCCGAGTCGGCGAACTCCGGGCGAGCGCGCCTGACCCCGTACAGCGAGGCGCCGATCCCGTACGCGCAGACGGCGAGCGCGAGCAGCAGGCAGGCGCTGCCGAGGGAGGCCATCTCAGTAGCTCGTGTGATTGCCGCTGGGCGGCGCGGCCTTGTACTTCGACGGGCACTTCGTGATCAGCGAGTCCCGTTCGCCGACATACGCCCCGCCCTGCTTGCTCACGGTCACGATCACCTCGCGGCCTTCGCGAAACGGATCGGGGACCGTCCCGGTGTAGGCGACAGGGACGACCGTCCCTCCCACGCGATCCTCGACGCTGAAGTCGAGCGTGCCGCCGTCGTGATGCACCGAGCCCGCCACCACGGTGCCCGTGAGCTGGTAGCTGCGCCCCGGCTGGGCCTGGCGGACGAGCTGACTGGGCGTGAGCGCGGGCGAGGCCGCGCTGAAGCTCGTGTAGATCAGCGCACCGGCCAGCACCACGGCCGCGCTCAGGGCGACCGTCAGCCGCACAGTGCGCTTGCGTGCGGGATTCATCGCCCTGAAGTATTCCACGCCCCGCCGGTCCCGGCGCGGGTCGATCCGACGCTGAGGCCCTCGAGGACGAGCATTTCCAAGGAAATCGTGCGCTCACAGCGAAACCTTTGCTGGTGCGAGGAGTCTTTATAGGTAGATCGTCATGAGAGCCACCGCGCTGCTGCAACGTCTCCCCCACTCCGCCGACACGCCGCGTACCCGCCGTCCGCGTCGCAGCAGACGCAGGTACACGGCTGCTTCCCACACTGCGAACCTGCACGTGACTGAAGCCGCGTCCGAGCAGGGCGCGACTGTCGCGCGCGTGCGCCTCGCGGGCGGTCCGATCGACAACGCCTCCTACACCTGCTCGTGCGGGTTCGTCTTCGCCGCGTCGGTCTCCACCACGGTGCGCTGTCCGCACTGCGGCGCCTCCCAGGCCTGGTAGCCGATCAGAGGCCCGGCGCGGCCGCACGTCGCCACGCCGGGGTCTCGCCCAAGACGGTTAGCGGATCTGCATCCCGCTGATCGCGCGCGCGATCACCATCTGCTGGATCTCCGCCGTGCCCTCGAAGATGTCGTAGATCTTCGCGTCGCGGTGCCAGCGCTCGACGGGGAACTCGCGCGTGTAGCCGTTGCCGCCGAGGATCTGGATCGCGCGCTCGGTGACCCATACGGCGACCTCGCCTGCCTTGAGCTTTGACATCGAGCCCTCGGCGTTCTCGAACGGAACCTGGTTGCGGCCCATCCACGAAGCGCGCCACACGAGCAGGCGCGTGGCGTCGATCTCCATCTTCATCCGCGCGAGCGTGAAGGCGATCGCCTGGTTCTCGATGATCTTCTTGCCGAACTGCTCGCGCTCCTTGGCGTACTCGAGCGAATACTCATACGCCGCGCGCGCGATCCCGAGCGCCTGGGAGCCGACCGTCGGCCGGGATGCCTCGAACGTGGCCATCGAGGCGTTGGACTTGTTTTTCTTGCCCTCCTTGGCGCGCGCGAGACGTTCGTCGAGCTTCTCCTTGCCGCCGAGCACGTAGCCGGCGGGGATGCGGCAGTCGTCGAGATAGACGTCGGCGGTGTGCGAGGCGCGCAGCCCGTGCTTGGAGACCTTCGCGCCCTGGGAGATGCCCTTGGCTTCGCTCATCGGCACCACGAACGCGGCGTGCCCGCGCGAGCCGAGCTCGCGATCGACGGTGGCGATGATCACGTGCACGTCGGAGATGCCGCCGTTGGTCGCCCACGCCTTCTGACCGTTGAGGATCCACTCGCCGGTGGCCTCGTCGAACTTCGAGGTCGTGCGGATCGCCCCCACGTCCGAGCCGGCGTTCGGCTCAGACGAGCAGAAGGCGGCGACCTTGAGATCCTCGGGCGTGCCGAAGCAGCGCGGGATCCATTCGCCGATCTGCTCGCCGGTGCCCTGGCCGAAGATCGCGGCGACGGCGAGCGAGGTGCCCATGATCGCCATGCCCATACCCGCATCGCCCCAGAACAGCTCCTCGTTGACGATCGGCAGCGTCAGGCCGGTCGGGTCGGCGAAGAACTGCGCGAGCCCTTCGAAGCCGTACAGCCCGATCTTGGCGGCCTCCTCGATGATCGGCCACGGCGTCTGCTCCTTCTCGTCCCACTCGTGCGCCGCGGGACGCATGACGTCGGCGGCGAAGCCGTGCACCCACTCGCGGATGTCCTTCTGGTCCTGAGTCAGCGCCATCGAGAACGCCGCCTCCTGGTTGGCCGAGCTCGTGATCGCCTCGACGGCGGCCTCGGCGGCCTCTGTATTGCGCTCCTGCGGCGGTGAGGCGACGGTGGGCGTGGCTGACATCTGGCGGGATCTCCTTCGGGATGGGGCGCGCGGGGGCGCCAAGCGGACTGCGAATGCCTCGGATGAGGCCGGTGCGGCCATTAAGCCTAGCCAAAATCGAGGACAACCTCAAATCTGGTTACTCCAAATGAGGACATCGTCAAACTACCTAATCCGGATTTGTTTTGTGGTATTAGTGTGCATCTTCCTTTCATCATGTCGTCGATGCAGAAAGTGGTTATGTCGATACGCACTCCCGCAGTTGCCCTGTCCCTGCTGGCCGCAGCCCTCGGTCTCGCCGCCTGCGGCGGCAGCTCCACGAGCTCTGGCTCGAGCGGCGGCTCGCACGTCACGCTGGTCGCCTACTCCACACCGCAGGGCGCCTACGAAAAGCTGATCCCGTCCTTCCAAGCCACGTCCGAAGGCAAGGGTGTCTCTTTCAGCCAGTCCTACGGACCATCGGGCGAACAGAGCCGCGCGGTCGCCAACGGGCTGCACGCCGACGCCGTGAATTTCTCGTTGGAACCGGACGTCACGCGCCTGGTCAAGGCGGGCCTGGTGTCCTCGAGCTGGAACCAGAACGCCACGCACGGGTTCGTGACGGAGTCCGTCGCGGTGATCATCGTGCGCAAGGGCAACCCCAAGCACATCACCAGCTGGTCAGATCTCACTAAGCCAGGCGTGGGAGTGCTCACGCCGAACCCGTTCACGTCGGGGAGCGCGCGCTGGAACATCATGGCCGCGTACGGCGCGCAGATCAAGGAAGGCAAGAGCCCCGCGGAAGCGGAAGCGTATTTGAAGGCGCTGTTCCACAACGTCGTCAGCCAGGACAGCTCGGCGCGCAACGCGCTGCAGACGTTCCTCGCCGGCCGCGGCGACGCGTTGATCGATTACGAGAGCGAGGCGATCGCCGACCAGAAGAAGGGCGCTGCGATCGAATACGTGATCCCGCCGCACACGATCCTGATCCAGAACCCGGTCGCGGTCGTCGGCTCGAACGCGAGCGCTAGCAAGTTCGTGAACTACCTGATCTCTCCCGCCGGGCAGAAGATCTGGGCGCAGGAGGGCTACCGGCCGGTGATCCCCGGCGTGGCCGCGCCCGGCCAGTTCCCGACGCCGACGGGCCTGTTCACGATCGAAGACCTCGGCGGATGGACCGCCGTGGATAAGCAGTTCTTCGAACCGGAAACGGGGCTCGTCACGAAGATCGAGCAGTCGCTGGGGGTGTCCACCTCGAAATGAGCACTACGCCCACCGCCACGGCTGCCGCACCCGCGCGCTTGAAAGCCCCCGCCCTGCTCGGGGGTGGACGTAGCGCGGCGGGAGCGCTCGGCAAGGGCTTGATCGGCGTGTACCTATCGGTGCTCGTGCTGCTGCCGGTCGCGGCCCTGCTGGCAAAGGCCGGCAGTGGCGGAGCGGGGGCGTTCTGGCGCGAGGTGAGCGGACCGCAGGCGCAGGCGGCGATCAAGCTGACACTCGTCATGTCCGCGATCGTCGTTGTCGTCAACGCGATCTTCGGCACGCTGATCGCGTGGGTGCTCGTGCGCGACGAGTTCCCGGGCAAGCGCACGGTCAACGCCCTGATCGACCTGCCGTTCGCGCTTCCGACGATCGTCGCCGGGGTGGTGCTGCTGGCGCTGTACGGCACCAACAGCCCGCTCGGCATCAACGTGGCCTTCACGCGCGCATCGATCGCGCTGGCGCTGCTGTTCGTGACGCTGCCGTTCGTCGTGCGGTCGGTGCAGCCGGTGCTGATCGAGATGGACCGCTCGATGGAGGAAGCCGCCGCCTCGCTCGGCGCCGGACCGCTGACGGTGCTGCGCCGGATCGTGCTGCCGACGCTCACCCCCGCGATCGTCTCGGGAGTCGCCCTCAGCTTCGCCCGGGCCGTCGGCGAGTTCGGCTCGCTGGTGCTGATCACGGGCAACCTGCCGTTCAAGACGGAGGTCGGCTCGGTGTACGTGTTCAGTCAGATCCAAGACGAAAACCTGCCCGCCGCCGCGGCCGTCTCGGTCGTGCTGCTGGCCGCGGCGCTGATCGTGCTGGGCGCGCTCACGCTCGTATCGCGCTGGAGGTCCAAGCATGTCCTGTAGAACGCAGTGCCTGAAAAGTGGGTGTCGAGATGTCCTTTAGCAAGCACGGCCTACGCACGCTCGCGCTCGGATATCTCGCGCTGCTGCTCGTCGCGCCCGTGGCGATGATCTTCTACCGCACCTTCGAACACGGAATCGCCCCCGTGTGGGACGCCGTGACGGCTCCCAACGCGGTGCACGCCTTCTGGCTCTCGATCGAGATCGTGGCGATCGCGGTGCCGCTGAACACGGCCTTCGGAGTCGGCATGGCGCTGCTGCTGGAGCGCGGCTCGTTCCGGGGCAAGGCGCTGCTGAGCACACTCGTGGACCTGCCGTTCGCGATCTCGCCCGTCGTCGTCGGGCTGGCGCTGGTGCTCGTCTACGGCAAGACGGGCTGGTTCGGCGACTGGTTGATCGGGCACGGCATCCAGGTGATCTTCTCCGTGCCCGGCATGGTGCTCGCAACGGCCGTCGTCTCGCTGCCGTTCGTCGTGCGCGAGACCGCGCCGGTGCTGCGCGAGCTGGGGACCGACGCCGAGCAGGCCGCCGCGACGCTCGGGGCGGGCGCGTGGCTGACGTTCCGGCGGATCACGCTGCCGGCGATCAGATGGGGCGTGGTCTACGGGGTCGTGCTGACGACCGCGCGTGCGCTGGGCGAGTTCGGCGCCGTGAGCGTCGTCTCCGGGCGGATCGAAGGTCAGACACAGACGCTGCCGCTGTACGTGCAGGGGCAGTTCGAGAACTTCAACATCACCGGCGCCTACGCCAGCGCGGTGGTGCTCGCGCTGCTGGCGCTCGCAACGCTGGTGGCGATGAACCTGTTGACACGTCGAACTCGCAAACGGGAGGCGATCTGATGGCCATCGAGGTACGGAACGTGAGCAAGCACTTCGGCGACTTCGTCGCGCTCGACGACGTCTGCATCCGCGTGAACGACGGCGCGCTGACGGCGCTGCTCGGTCCAAGCGGGAGCGGCAAGTCGACGCTGCTGCGCATTATCGCCGGCCTGGAGACCCCCGACGCGGGCGAGGTCGAGATCGGCGACGAGATCGTCACTGACACGCCCGCGCGCACGCGCGACGTGGGCTTCGTTTTCCAGCACTACGCGCCGTTCAAGCACATGACCGTGCACGACAACGTTGCCTTCGGCCTAACCGTGCGCAAACGCCCGAAGGCCGAGATCCGCGAGCGCGTGAGCGAACTCCTCGGGCTCGTGCGGCTCGAGGGGCTCGCCGAGCGCTACCCCTCACAGCTCTCGGGCGGTCAGCTGCAGCGCATGGCGCTCGCGCGGGCACTGGCGGTGCAGCCGCGGGTGCTGCTGCTCGACGAGCCCTTCGGCGCGCTCGACGCGCAGGTGCGGGCGGAGCTGCGCGAATGGCTGCGGCGGCTGCACGAGGAGATCCACGTGACGACGATCTTCGTCACCCACGACCAGGAGGAGGCGATGGAGGTCGCCGAGCAGATCGTCGTCATGAACCGCGGCACGATCGAGCAGGCGGGGAGCCCGCGCGAGCTGTACGAGAGCCCGCGCAACGAGTTCGTGATGTCGTTCATCGGTCCCGTCAACCACCTCGGCGAGGCGACCTTCCTGCGCCCGCACGACATCCAGATCCTGCCGTCGAGCGCGGGCGAAGGCACGGAGGCGCTGATCGAGCGCGTCGTGCACCTCGGCTTCGAGGTGCGCGTCGAGCTGAAGCTCGGCGACGGACGCGACATCTGGGCGCAGGTCACACGCGAGAGCGCGCAGGAGCTCGAGCTGCAGGAGGGACAGATCCTCGCCGTGCGCCTGCCCGAGCCGCGGGTCTTTGCGGCCTAGCTCCTAGTCCGTCTAGCGGGTTTCCCAGGCTTCCTCTTGTTTGGTCAACGCCACGATCTCCTTCGGCAGCTTCCCCGAGGCGACGTCCGCGAGCGTGACGTGCTCGAGGACTTTGCGCAGGTTCGCGCGCAACGCAAGCCACACCTGCTTGAGCGACTCGGCCGAGCCCTCGTAGGCGATCTCCTCGGGGCGCAAGCCGCGCACGCCCACGAGCGGGCCCTCGACGGCGCGGATGACCTGCGCGAGGTTGATCTCCTCGGGCGAATGCGCGAGCCAGTAACCGCCCTCGGGGCCGCGCTGGCTGCGCACGAGACCGGCGGAGCGCAGTTGCGTGAGGATGTTCTCGAGGAACGACACCGGAATCCCCTGGGCCTGGGCGACCTGATCGACCTTGCGTGGCGAGTCCGAGCTGCCGGAGGCGAGCTCGACGACTGCGCGCACGGCGTAGTCGGCCTTGGCGGTGACGTGCATTGGCGGTGATTCTCACGTATTTCGCGGCGGACGGCGCCGAGGTCGAGTCGTGGCCACGCGCGCCCTCCCGCGATGCGGGGTTCTCGGGACGCGCCGGGACGCGATTGCGCGGTGCCGGCGAAGGGGACGCCCGTAGTCGAAATGACCAAGATCGGCTCAACCGTGCGGCACCGGCACGCGGGGCGCCGATCTGTCCGTGGCGTGCCGCAGGATGCCGGGCTCTTTGAGTAGTCCGCCTCCCCCGACACTGCTGCGCGCGTGGCAACGCAGCGCGCTCGCGCGCCTCGACGACTGGCAGGACGGCCCGTTCCTGATCTCGGCCGCCCCCGGCGCGGGTAAGACCCGGCCGGCGCTCGAGTTCGCGCGCGAGCTGCTTTCGCGAGGCAGCCTGCGGCGTGTGGTGGTGCTCTGCCCCACGACCCCGCTGACCCGCCAGTGGGCGGCCGCGGCGGCGGCGCTCGGCGTGCAGTTGCAACCCGACGCGCCCGCGCCGAACCCGCCGCGCGGGGACTTTCATGGCGTCGCCGTCACATATGCGCGCGTCGCGAGCGATCCAGCAGGCTGGGCGGCGAAGATGCCGCGCGACGCACTCGTGATCGTCGACGAGGCGCACCATCTCGGCGAAGACCTCGCTTGGGGAACAGGCTTTCAACGGGCGTTCGCCGCCGTCCCGCGCTGGCTGCTGCTCTCCGGCACGCCCTTCCGCTCGGACGCGACACCGATCCCGGGCGTGCGCTACGACGCCGACGGGCTGGTCGTGCCCGACGTCTCCTACACCTACGCCGAGGCCGTCGCCGACGGGATCTGCCGCCCGGTCGCCTTCGTCACGTTCGACGGAACGCTGTCGTGGCGCAGCGGCGAGGACGTGATCGAGTCCTCCTTCGAGACCGTCCTGACCGCGCGCGAGGCCGGACGTCGCTACCGCACGGCGATCTCCACCGAGCTTCCCGACGGCCTGCCGCGCATCCTGAGCGAGGCCGACGCCAAGCTCCAAGCGCTGCGCGGGGCTGGGCACCGCGACGCCGGCGGCCTCGTCGTCGCGGCCGACGCCGCCCACGCCCGCCAGATATCCAAACTCCTGAGCGAGACGACCGGGCGGGCGCCGCTGGTGGTGCTCCACACCGAGGCGCAGGCGGCGCGCAAGCTCGCGCAATTCCGCACCTCGCGCGAGCCGTGGATCGTCGCTGTGAACATGGTCTCCGAGGGCGTCGATATCCCGCGCCTGCGCGTAGGGGTGTACGCGAGCGCCGCCAAAACGCCGCTGATCTTCCGCCAGATCGTCGGGCGCTTCGTGCGCACTATCCCCGGCCGGCCTCCGGAGGCGAGCTGGCTGTACCTGCCGGCCGACCAGACCCTGCGCACGCACGCCTCCGAGGTCGAAACGGAGCTCCGCCACGCGCTCCGTCGCGACGAGCCCGAGGAGGAGGGCTTGCACGAGCTGCGCGAGCGGCGCGCGAGTGAGCCCTCGCCGAGCGCCGAGTTCGTGCCCCTCAGCGCCGAGTTCGCCGCGCAGATGACCCTCTTCGGCCCACCGCAGCGAGCGTCCACCCCGGCGCTCGATCTAGTGGCGCCGCCCGCGCCCGCGCCTTCCTCCTCCCCCCCGTCCGCACCCGCCTCCTCGACCACGGTCGCCGCGTTCGAGCGCCGCGACGACCTGCGCCAGGAGCGCAGCCGCCTCGTCGCCGAACTGCACCGCCGCGACGGCCGCAGCCACCGCGAGATCAACGCCTGGGTCAACCGCGCCGTCGGCGTCGAGCGTGTGGAGACGGCCAGCATCAAGCAGCTCGAACGCTCGATCGAGACGCTGATGGCCGAGCTGATGCGCGGCGCGAGGCGAGCCGCCGCGCGGCGGTAGCGCCCTACCGCTTCTTCTTGCCCTTCCGCTTGGCGACAGGCCCGTATTTCTTGCGTGCGGCGCGTTCACAGGCCTGACGCTTCTTGCCCTTGGGCTTCTTGTGACAGGCCTTCAACGCCAGCCCCAGTTTCTGTGCCCGGGTGAGGACCTTCGTCTTGGGGCATCCCGTGACTGTGACCTTCGTGTTCTGTTTGACGAGGGCGCCGTTCTGGCCGGTGAGTTCTGTGGGGATCGAGAGCTTGCTCGTGCAGAGGTTCGCGGTTGCTGCCAGGACGGAGTGGGGACCCTGCGGCAGGATCGCTTCGAAGCTCGTGATTGGGGCATCGGGGACCGTTTCGAAGCGGGAGTAGGTGATGCCTTTCTTGATATCCGTCTTGCCGTCCAGGTCTACCCGGATGTCTGCTCCACGTTCGTTGGCTTGCAGTAGGAACACGACGTCGGGGAACGCGGCGCCACCGTGCGATACAAGGATCGCGGGACCCATGAGGGGGGTGTTCAGGATCGGTGTGAGGGCCTTTGCTGTTCCGATGAACGATCCTGGGGGGCAACCTGCGGGGTTCGCATTGAACTGCGCTTCGGTACAGGCCTGTTGGAGTGTGGTCAGGCGTGCGGGTAGGACGGAGGGCAGTGTCAGGTCGACCTTGTGGATGTCCGCTTCACCGGGCTGTTGGGAGACCTTGACGGTGAGGCTCGCACCACTGGCTTTGCTGGTTTTGCCCTGCGTGCTGATCGTCATGGCTGGTTTGAACGGCAGTCCTTGGCAGCCACCGACCTGGAAGCGTGAGGACAGCCCTACGCTCTGGCCGAGGGTGGAGGTCTCTTGACCGGTGATGCCCAGTGGTTCGCAACTTGTCGGGTTGAACGTAAACCCTGCCCGGTTCATGTTCAACGATACGGAGCG
>DASXMO010000102.1:0-16474 GCA_036495605.1 Solirubrobacteraceae bacterium | reverse complement strand
GCCCTCGCTCACCTGCGGTAGCGAACTCGACAGGAAGCCTGGGCCGAGCACGACCCCGTCGGCCGCCACGGCTGTGCTCGCGCCGTTGATGACGAGCGCCGCCACGGGCGGGCGCTCGATCACTTCGATCCGCAATCCGTGCGGGAAGCTCGGATGCACGCTGACGGCGCCCACGATCGGATAGGCCGCGACGGCCGCGCGCAACGCGGCGGGGCTGACCGCGAGCGTGCTCATGCCGTGCGCAGCGCTCGTCAAAGCCGTTTCGATCGCTGCCGTGTCAGCGCCGTGCACCGCCGCGAGCCCGCTCACCTGTACGTGCTCGACGTTGCTCAGAGAGGAGTGGCGCAGCAGCTGATAGCCGCCGCCCAACAGCGGTACCGCGACCAGGATCGCCAGCAGCGCGATCCGCAGCCGCCGGTGCGCCCACACCGTGGCGATACCCGAGCGTGCCATGCTCGCGGCGCCCCTCAGCGGGCGTGGCAGGCCGAACGCGAGGCGCGCCCGTCTGCGGGGAAGGCGGCGAGGTGCGGGCGCGGCTATGGATCGGGCCATCCACGAGGTTTTCGACCTCTCCGCCCGAACCCCTACCTGTCACGAGTCAGCGTCCGTGTCACGCCCGAGCCGACGACCGCCGGCGCTACGATCAAGGCGCTAGTACGGCGACTGCGTCGACGTATTTTCAAGGGCCTAGGCAACCGGGCCCTTGTTTGTTGAGCCACGGAAACCGCACGTCCCCCAGCGTCTGCACCTCGGGCTCGAGCGCCACGCCGAAGCGCTCGAGCACGCGGGCGCGACCCTCCGCCATCACCGCAAGCACGTCGGCGGTCGTGGCGGCGCCGGTGTTCTCGACGAAGTTCGCGTGCTTGGGCGCCAGGCGCGCAGCGCCGACAGTCAGGCCGTTGCAGCCGGCCTCGGCGAGCAGCAGGCCCGCGCTGCGACCCTCGGCGCGGGGGTCCTCGGGGTTGACGAAGGTCGAGCCGAACGTCTTGATCCCCTGAGGCTGGGCCTCGTGACGTCGCTCGCGCATCTCCGCGAGCGTCGCCTTCACGGTGCTCGTGTCGGATTCGGCGAGCAGGAAGGATGCCCGGGCGACGATCTCTCCGGCCTTCAGGTTGGAGCGGCGGTAGCCGAACCCGAGCTGCTCGGGCAGGCGGCGCTCGAGCCCCTCGGCGGTGGCGATCTCAACCCACTCCAGCGTCCGCGCGAGCTCGCCGCCGTAGGCGTTCGCGTTCATCCGCACCGCGCCGCCGACGGTGCCGGGGATGTTGACGCCGAACTCGATCCCCGACAGTCCCGCCTGCGCCGCGCGCGTGGCGAGCGCGGGCAGGCGCGCACCACCGCCGCAGACGATCCGCAACGGACCCTCGCGCTGGATCAGCGCGAGCTTGCGATCGAGCTTTACAACCAGCCCGCGCACCCCCTCGTCTGCGATCAGCAAGTTCGAGCCCGAGCCCACGACCGCCACCTCCAGTTTCGCGGCGTGCACCCACGCGAGCAGCTCACGCAGCTGCGCCCTGCTACCGGCGCGCGCGAAGAACTCGGCCTCGCCGCCCGTGCGCACGGTGGCCATGCGCGCAAGCGAGTAGTCGGGCTGCACGATCGACGGCATGGTGGTCGGCTCGTCCCTCGAGGTTGACCTACGCGCCATCGCCGCTCACCACTTGCCGTCGCGCAAGAACATCGACGTCGCCGGCGCCCATCGCCACGCACACATCGTCCGCGCTCAACAACCCGCGCAACACCGGCTCCGCGTCCGCGAACGTGGGCAGCCAGTACACCGCCATCCCCCGCCGCGCGTCAGCACAGGCCTCGGCGATCAGCAGCCCGCTGACGCCGGGATGGTCCTCCGCACGCTCTCGCGCGGGGTAAACGTCGAGCACGACCGCCACGTCGGCCTGCGCCAGCGCGGCGCCGAACTCGCGCGCGAACATCGCCGTGCGCGAGTACAGGTGCGGCTGGAACACCGCGATCAGGCGCCGGTGCGGGAGCGTGCGGGCCCCCGCGAGGGTCGCCGCGACCTCGGTCGGATGGTGGGCGTAGTCGTCATACACGCGCGCCCCCCGCGCGCTCTCCCCAAGTAGTTGAAAGCGCCTTCCCGCGCCGCGGAACGCCGCGAGGCCCGCGATCGCCTCTTTTACGTCCGCCCCAGTCAGACGGGCGACCTCCAGGGCGGCGGTCGCGTTGAGGTTGTTGTGCGCGCCCGGCACCGACAGCGAGACCTCCTGCCCGCGCCATGTAAAGCGCGCACCGCCGTCGAGAAGCTCCGCCGCTGGCTCCTCGTAGGGGACGATCTCGACATCGGCGCCCGGTTCGGCACTCGAGCCCGCTCCGGCGCCCGCACCCCGTCCGACGCCGGACCCCGCCTCGCTCTGCGCACCCCCCGCACTCGTACTCGCACCACGCGCACTCGTACTCGCACCGCCCTTCGCGCCGCTTGGCAGGAGTTCGAGCAGATCGGGGCGATCCCACAGGACGATCGCCACACGCGCCCGCGCGAGGAACGCGCGGAACGCCTCGCGCAGCTCGAGGAGCGAACCGAACGTCGCATGGTGGTCGAGCTCGACGTTCGTCAACACGGCGATATCAACGTGCAGCGAGAGCATCGAGCGGTCGGACTCGTCGGCCTCTATGACCAGCCACTCCCCCACCCCCGTCCAGCTGGCGTTCTCTAGCCCCTTCCCGAGCGATCCTCCGATCAGCCAATCGGGCTGCAGGCCGGCCGCGCGCAGGGCCCAAACGACCATCGCCGAGGTCGTCGTCTTGCCGTGCGTGCCCGCGACCGCGATCGTGCGCCGCAGCGCGCTCAGCTCCCCCAGCAGCTCCGCGCGCGGGCGCTCGCGCAATCCCCGCTCGCGGGCCGCCACGCGCTCGGGGTTCTCCGCCGGGATGGCGCTCGAGTAGACGACCTCCACGTCCGCTCCCGCGGGCACGTTCGCCGCATCGTGCTCGCCGATCCGCGCCTCGAGCACGCGATCCGCGGCCAGGCGCTCGCTGTAGGGAGAGGCAGCGCGGTCCGAGCCGCTGAGATCCGCGCCGAGCGCGTGGGCCGCGCGCGCGTAGCCGCTCATGCCGGCGCCGCCTACGCCGACGAAATGCAGTCGCCGTCCCCCCCACGGGCGCTCCGATGTGGAACTCATGCACGCCCTCGCTGCGCGCCTGTCGCGGCCGCGGTGAGCAGCTCACCGGCGACATCCTGCGCGGCCCGCGGCCGTGCGAGCGAGCGCGAGGCCATCGCCATCGCTTGCAGGCGCGGACGATCGCCCAGCAGGGCAGCGACCTCGCGTGCGAGGCGCGCGCCATCGATCTCGGTATCCGGGACGACGACCGCGGCGCCGGCGTCGACCATCCAGCGGGCGTTCGCGCTCTGATGATCGGCGGAGGCATGCGGGTAGGGCACGAGGATCGCCGGGAGGCCGTAGGCGGCGATCTCGAACACCGACCCCCCAGAGCGCGCGACCACGAGGTCGGCGGCGGCCAGCGCCTGCGCGAACTCCGCCAAGTCGAGGTACTCGCGCAGGTCATACCCCTCCACGCGCGCGCGCATGACGAACTCGGGATAGTCCCGGCGCCCGGCGACGTGCAGGATGCGCACCCCCTCCGCACCATCCCGCTCCCTCCCGGCGAAGGCCTCGAAGGCGGCGAGGTTGATCGAGCGCGCCCCCAGCGAGCCGCCGAACACGAGCACGCACGTCTCCCGCGCACCGATCTGAAAATGGGCGCGGGCCTGCGCGCGATCGGCGTCAGGCACCGGAATCGGGCGCCCGGTCACGCGATAGCGGCTGCCGTCGCGGCCGGCGAGCGGGAACGCCAGGCACACTCGCCGCGCGCCGCGCGCGAGGAGACGGTTTGCGAGCCCGAGGTGGCTGTCTGCCTCGCTGAGCACAAGCGGGATGCGCAGTGACAGCGCCGCCAACCCGACGGGCCCGGCTACATAGCCACCGCCACCGAGCACCGCGTCGGGGCGCAGCTCGCGCAGGAGCGCGCGGGCATGCGGGACGGCGAGCGCGGCGCGCAGGAGCGCGCGGGCAGCGCGCAACTTGTTGGTGCGGCTGAGTCCTTCGACGGAGATCGTGCGCAGCTCATAGCCCGCGGCGGGCACCATCTGTGCCTCCGCGCGCGTGCCACCGACGAACGCGACCTGCGCGTGCTCAGCCCGCAGCGCGTCGGCCACCGCCAGCGCCGGCGCGACGTGTCCGGCGGTACCCCCCGCCGCGATCGCGATCTTCGTCTGTGTCACGGCCCCATCCTGCCTGTTTTCGCGCGTCGGCCACCGTGCGGGTCTTCCCGCGTGAGGGAACCGCGCGCACGTGCGCGGTGCCGCCAGCGGCCACGTTCAGCAACAGCCCCATCGCGGCGAGCATCACGATCAGGCTCGAGGAGCCATAGGAGACGAACGGCAGCGGCACGCCCGTCAGCGGCGCGAGGCCGAGCACCGCGAACACGTTCAGCAGTGCCTGCGAGACGATCAGCGATGTCACACCGACGGCGATCAGCGCGCTGTGCAGCGAGCGCGCCGACTTAGCAACGCGCAGACCGGCGTAGGCGATCAGCCCGTACAGGAACAGCAGCGCGCAGACACCGACGACGCCGAGCTCCTCGGCGATGACCGCGAGGATGAAGTCCGTGGGCGCCTCCGGGAGGTAGAAGATCTTCTGCACCGACTGCCCCGGCCCGACGCCGAATAGCCCACCCGAGCCGATCGCGATCTGGCCCTGCACCGCCTGGAAGCCGCTGCCGGAGGCGTGCGACCAGGGATCGACGAAGGAGGTCAGCCGCGCGCGCGCGTAGGGACGCGCGATCGCGTACATCGCGACGAGCCCAAACGCGACCCCGGCGACGATCGCGAGGTTGCGAGCCGGGATGCCCGCGGCCACGAGCAGCGCGACGGCTGTGAACGCAATCGTCATCGCGGTTCCGAGGTCGGGCTCGGTGGCGACGAGCAGGCACGCCCCGCCAATCACCACGAGCAGCGGCCGCGAAAGCTCGCGCAGGTCGTGGACACGCTTGGGACGGCGCGCGAGCAGCGTCGCCGCGTAGAGCACGAGCGCGAGCTTGAGCAGCTCCGAGGGCTGGAACTGGAGCTGGCCCGGGCCGAGCCAGCGACGCGCGCCGTTGATCGACACGCCCACGTGCGGAACGTGCACGGCGAGCACGAGCGCGAACGAGACGGCCAGCAGCGGCGCGACCAAACTCTGCGCTTTGGCGACCCCGTCGCGCGCGAGCATGCGCATCACCACGAGGCCGATCGCGCCGTAGAGCACGAACTTGATGAGATATCCCGTGCCGTTGCCCGAACCCTGCAGCAGCGCGGTCGCCGAGGTCGCGCTGTAGACCATCACCGCACCGTAGGCGAGCAGGCACATCGTGGCCGTGATCAGGATGCGGTACTCGATCGACTGCTTCTGCGCCCTCGACTGCTTCTGCGTCCCGGCCGGCATCCATGCCCACTTCGACACGCGCCCGCTCGAACCTCTTTCAAACGCCGTTCTCAGCCTCCAACCCGAGCACCAGCTCGCGAAAGCGCTCGCCGCGGGCTTCGAAGTCGGCATAGTGGTCAAAGCTCGCGCAGGCCGGCGAGAGCAAGATCGTGTCGCCCGGACGAGCGGTGGAGACCGCGACTTCCAGGGCCCGCTCGAGCTCGCCGCATTCGAGTAACGGGATCGGCATGCCCGCGAGCTGTGAGGCGATCAGAGCCGCGTCTTCCCCGATCAGATACACGGCCTGGCAGTGGCGTTCGATCGGCTCGCGCAGCGGGGTGAAGTCCTGCCCCTTCGATTGCCCTCCAAGGATCAGGTGAACCGTGTCGGGGGCGAATGCGTCGAGCGCCACGAGCGTCGAGGCGACGTTCGTGGCCTTGGAGTCGTTGACATATACAACGTCCTCGCGCCGAGCGATCTCCTCGAGGCGGTGAGGCACGCCCGCGAACGTGCGCAGACCCTCGCACACGGCGTCGCGGTCGATCCCGCGCGCCAGACAGACCGCGGCGGCGGCCATCGCGTTGTCGAGGTTGTGGCGCCCGCGCAGCGCGACCTCGCTCGCGGGCAGCAGCGGCTCGCCCTGCCACAGGATGACCCCGTCGTCCCCCAGCGTCACCGCGGCCGAGCGCGGATCGCCGCGCGGGATCGAGGGCGGACCGAAGGTCACACGCCAGACGTCCTCGTCGAGCTCCACCTCAAGGTCGGCCGGGAGCACAGCGACGTCGCCGCGGCACTGGCGCGCGAAGATCTCGAGCTTCGCGGCGGTGTATCGCTCGATCGTCCCATGACGGTCGAGGTGGTCGGGGGCGATGTTCAGCAGCACCGCGACCTCGGGCGCGAACGCGAGCGTGTCCTCGAGCTGAAACGAGGAGGCCTCGCAGACGACCGTCACCTCGGGGTCGATCTTCCCGATGAGCCCGCTGAGCGCGGATCCGACGTTGCCGGCGACCGCCACCGGCAGCGCCGCCGCGCGGTGGATGTGCCCGATCAGCTCGACCGTGGTCGTCTTGCCGTTCGTGCCCGTGACGGCGATGAACTCGTTCGCGAGCAGGCGCCACGCGAACTCCAGCTCACCTAGCACCGGCAACCCCCGCTCGCGGGCCGCGGCGATGACGGGTGCCTGCGCGGGCACGCCGGGGCTCTTGACCAACGCGCCCACCCGGTCCAACAGCGCGAGCCCGTCCTCGGCCAGGTGCAGCTGCACGCCCGCCGTGCTGAGCGCGTCGAGGTCTTCGGGCGCATCGCGATCGACGCCGATCGTCGACTCGCCGCGTTCACGCAACACGAGCGCCGCCGCACGTCCGGAGCGCGCGAGCCCGACAACCAGATAGGGACCGCCGGGCAGAGCCGGCCTGAGCTTCGAAGTGCGTGCGCCGTCGCTCAACGGATCAACGGATGCTCTGGTGATAGATCGTGAACCCGATCGCGCAAAAGATCGCGGCGACGATCCAGAAGCGCAGGATGATCTTTGTCTCAGACCATCCCTTGCTCGAAATGGTGGTGGATCGGCGCCATCAGGAAGACGCGCCGGCGGGTCGTCTGAAAGGAGAAGACCTGAATCGCAACCGACAGGGCCTCGATCACGAAGATCCCGCCGAGCAGGATCAGCAGAACCTCCGTGTGGGTCATCACGGCCAGTCCCGCGATCGCCCCGCCCAGCCCGAGCGAGCCGGTGTCCCCCATGAAGATCGTCGCGGGAAAGGCGTTGAACCACAGAAAGCCGATGCAGGCCCCGACGAGGCAGCCGGCGAGCATCGCCAGATCGTAGTCTTCTGTCACGAACGCGATCGCGATGTAGGCGAGCAGCACGATCGCCGCGCAGCCGGCGGCGAGGCCGTCGAGCCCGTCCGTCAGGTTCACGGCACTGGTCGTGCCGGCGACGACGAGATAGATGAGCACCGGATAGAACGGCCCGAGTTCGACCGTGTAGTCGACCACGCGCAATCGCAGCTCGGGCGCGAGGTGGGCCTTGTGCGCGGCGATGAACCACAGGCCCAGGGAGATCGCGATCGTGATCGCGAGCTTCGTGCGTCCACGCAAACCGAGCGAGCGGCGGCGCACGAGTTTGGTGTAGTCGTCGGCGAAGCCCAGCAGCGCGCAGGCGATCATCGCACCGAACACCCCCACCGAGCGCCAATCCCAGTTGGTCAGGATCAGAAAGGGGATGGCGACGGCGAGCATCACGATGATGCCGCCCATCGTCGGCGTGCCGGCCTTCACATGATGGCCCTCGGGACCGTCCTCGCGGATGTGCTGACCGAACTCGCGCCGGCGCAGGAACTCGATGAACTTGGGGCTCAGGAATATGCAGATGAGCAGAGCCGCGGTGCCGCCGAAGAGGATGCGCCCCATTCAGCGCCCGTTCACTTCGCCCGCGAGCAGCGCCTGCCCGACGCGCTCCAAGCCCACGCCGCGAGATCCCTTCACGAGCACCGTGTCGCCCCGGGAAAGCAGTCGCGCGAGCAGCTCCGCCGCGGCTGGAGCGTCCGCCACCGTATGAGCCCCGGCACCGGCGAACGCGGAGGCCATCTCGGCCGCGAGCGGCCCGACGGTCACGAGCACGTCGACACCCTGCGCGGCCGCGTGAGCGCCGATCTCGCGGTGAAAGCGGCGCTCCTCGGGGCCCAACTCGAGCATGTCCCCGAGCACGGCCACACGCCGCCCGGGGGCGGTCTCGGCGAGGTCGTCGATGGCGGAGCGCATCGACATCGGGTTGGCGTTGTAGCAGTCGTCGATCAGCACGATTTCCTCAGGCAGTGAGATGCGCTCACCGCGCAGCGCGGAGAACCGCACAGTAACCTCGCCGTCGGGCGTAACGCCGAGCGCGCGGGCGGCCGCCACGGCCGCGAGCAGGTTGCGCAGGTTGTGGGTCTGCGTGAAGGAGGGCCGTAGGAAAATCTCCGATCGCTCGGCCGTGGTGGCGTCCAAGATGCACACGCACCCGTCGGGGTGCTCATCGCAGAGTTGGAGGTCGCCATCGGGGCCGAAGGTAATCGTGGGTATCTCGTCCCTGAGGTGCTCGCCCAGCAGCGGCTCGCCCGCGGGCACGATCGCCTGCGCGCCGTGCTGCAGGCCCGCGATCAGCTCGGCCTTGGCGGCCGCGATCGCCTCCAGCGAGCCGAGCAGTCCGAGGTGGACGGGGCCGACGTTGACGATCACCCCGACCTCCGGCTCGGCGATGGCCGTCAGCTCGGCGATCTGACCGGGACCGCGCATCGCCATCTCGAGCACCAATGCCTGCGTGTCGGCGGGCGCGGCGAGGATCGCGAGCGGCAGGCCGATCTCCGTGTTGAAGTTCGCGGGGCTCGCCACCGTCCGCAGCTCGACTGCGAGCAGGGCCGCGAGGATGTCCTTCGTCGAGGTCTTGCCGGTCGAGCCGGTGATCGCCACCACGCGTGCGCCGCCACCCGAGCGCAGCTCCGCCAGCCATGCGCGCGCGAGCGACTGCAAGCCCTTGAGCGGGTCGGGGTCCGCGAGCACCACGCCCTGGTAGCCGATGCGCGCGTCGGCGCCGGCCGCCTCAGCCATCGCGGCGACCGCGATCGCGTGCTCGGGCGCCACCAGGACCCCCCAGGCGCCGGCCTGCAGAGCCTGCGCCGCGTACTCGCCCCCGTCGGTCGATGCGCCGCGCAGCCCAACGAAGAGATCTCCCGGGGCGACCGCCCGCGAATCGATCGACACGCGCAGCGGTCCCGACGGCACGCCGTCCCGTGCGCCCCCTGGCAGCGCCTCCGCGTCGGGGCGGAAGACGAGGCGCGCGCCGGCGGCGCGCGCGAGGCGGTTGGCGTCCCAATCCCTCATCTGTCCGTCCCCGTCGAGGCGCGCTCGCTCGCACCCGTGGGGGAGTCGAGCCGGGCGGTGAGCAGTTCGCGCGCGACCGTCATGTCGTCGAAGGGCTCCTTGCGGCCCTCCGCGAACTCCTGCCCCTGCTCGTGCCCCTTGCCGGCGATCACGACCACATCGTCGGGCATCGCGAGCGAAAGCGCCTGCTCGATCGCCGCGCGGCGATCGACCTCCACGTGGACCGTACCGTCCGCGAGCGCTGCCGGCGGGATCCCGGTGACGATCTCGGCGACGATCTGCGCGGGCTCCTCCGAGCGGGGATTGTCGGAGGTGACGAGCGTGATGTCCGCCAGGCGCGCCGAGATCTCCCCCATCAGCGCTCGCTTGCCGCGGTCGCGATCTCCCCCCGCGCCGAACACGCTGATGACGCGTCGGCCTCCGGCGATGTCACGGGCCGCGCACAGCACGTTCTCAAGCGAATCGGGGGTGTGAGCGTAGTCGACGAGCACCGCGAAATCCTGTCCGGTGTCGACCGGCTCGAAGCGCCCGGGCACCCTGACGCCCTCCTGCAGGGCCTCGACGAGGATGTCGAGGTCGAAGCCGAGCGAGTGGACCGCGGCCAGCGCGCCGAGGGCGTTGGCGACGTTGAAGCGGCCCGGCATCGGCAGCGTCACCTCGCGTGTGCCGCTGGGGGTGTGCAGCGCGAAGCGGCAGCCCGTGGCGTCGCAGCGCAGATCCCGCGCGCTGTAGTCGGCCGGAGCGTCGAGCGCGAACGTCCGCGCGCCGTCCAGCTCGCCTGCGAGGCGCCGCCCATAGGGATCCCCGACATTGACGACGCTCACCTCCGGGGGCGCTCCCTCGCCGGGCAGGAACAGCAGGCGCTTGGCCAGGAAGTAGTCCTCCATGCTCGGGTGGAAGTCGAGGTGGTCCTGGGTCAGGTTCGTGAACACCGCCGCGGCAAAGCGAATGCCCCCCGCGCGCCCCAGCTCGAGCGCGTGCGAGGAGACCTCCATCGCGCACGCGCGATCTGAACCGTCGAGCATCGCGCGCAGGCAGGCCTGCAGGTCGATCGCCTCGGGGGTCGTGCGCTGGCCGATCGAGCAGCCCGTCGATCCGCGGTCGCGCGGTTGCTCCTCGCCGCCGACGATCGACGTGACGGTTCCCAGCAGGCCCGTCTGCAAGCCGACCGCTTCGAGCAGGGCGCGCACGAGGAAAGCGGTCGTCGTCTTGCCGTTCGTACCTGTAACCCCCACGACCCGCAGCGCGGCGCTCGGATCGCCCTCGAAGCGACTGGCGATGGGACCCATCGCAGCGCGCACCGAGGGGACCAGCACCTCGGGCGCGTCCAGGCCCAGAGGGCGCTCCACAACCAGCGCCACGGCGCCATCAGCGAGCGCCCGCGCGGCGAAGTCGTGCCCGTCGCTGCGAAAGCCGGGAACGCAGAAGAACAGCGCTCCCGGACGCACCGCGCGGCTGTCGTATGCGAGCCTGACGATCTCGACGTCAGAGCCCGCGCCATCGACGGCGCCGACGCCCGCGATCAGCTCGCCAAGCGTCATGGATCAAGTCCCAGCGACAGCACGCCCCTAGTCTAGTTTTCCCTTCCCCGGAGCCGCCATCCACCGATCGGATGATTCAGCGGTCACTTCTTCCTCCTCCACTTGACCTTCTCCTCGTCCGCGTGGCCAACTTCAGCGGGCCGTCCTGCTTGCGCGACCCGCTTGGTCGCCGAACAACTCCGGATATATGTCACGCAGCTTGGTCACCGGCAATCCGACTACGTTCTCGACCTCGCCGTCGACCTTCTCCACGAGCCTCTGGCCGGCGCCCTGGATCGCATAGCCCCCCGAGCGCCCGCGCCACTCTCCGGTTCCCACGTACCAATTGAGCAACTCCTCGTCGATCGGCCGGAACGTGACCCGCGTACGTGCCACGGCCACGCGCTCGGCTGACCCCGTGTCCGCATCGCAAAGCAGCAGCGCGAGCCCGCTGATCACCTCGTGCGTGCGCCCGCCGAGCGCCGTGAGCGTCGCGCGCGCAGCCGGCTCGTCGGGTGGCTTGCCGTAGATCACGCCGTCGAGCGTCACGAGCGTGTCACAGCCGAGCACGACCTCGGCCGTCCCCGTGCGCACCGCCGCCCGTGCCTTGCGCAGCGCGTTCTCGCGCGCGACCTGCGCCGGGTCGCCCTCGCTCAGCTCCTCCACATCCGTCACGCGCACCGTGAAGGGGACTCCCAGCCCTTCGAGGATCGCGCGGCGCTGCGGCGAGCCCGAAGCGAGCACGAGCGCCGGAGACGCCGAGGAGCCCGCGTGCGCACGCCCGCCCCGCTCCCCGCCATGCGCCGGCGCCACGACGTCAGTCGAGCTCTGGGAAGAACAGCGCCGCCTCGCGCGCAGCGCTCTCTGGTGAATCCGAACCGTGGACCATGTTCTGGCCCATCTCGATCGCGAAGTCGCCGCGGATCGAGCCCGTGGCGGCCTCGAGCGGGTTCGTGGCGCCGATCGTCTGACGCGCGGCCTTGACGGCCTCCACGCCCTCGAGCACCATCGCCACGATCGGACCCGAGGTGATGAAGTCCACGAGCTCGCCGAAGAAGGGGCGCTCTGCGTGCTCGGCGTAGTGGCGCTCAGCCAGCTCGCGCGTCACGGTCATGTGGCGCAGGGCGACGATCGTCAATCCCTTGCGCTCGAAGCGGGCGATGATCTCCCCGGAGAGCCCCCGGGCGAAGGCGTCGGGCTTGACGAGGATCAGGGTGCGGTCCATGGGATTGCAGGGTCCTTTGCGTGGTCGTTTACGAAGAGCTCAGCCGAGCCATGGGGAGCAGCCGAGTTATGGCGGGCGGAGCCTCAGGAGGTCGGGCGTGGGCGCCGAGCGCGGCCGGTGCCACGCGGGCGCGAGGAGGCCGGGTCGGAGGCCGCGACGGGTTTGGCCCTCACCTCATCGTCGCGCGCACCGCCCGCGGGCGTGACCGCTCCGAGACCCTCTTCAGGCGCAAGATCCTCGGCGCTCAGCGAGATATCGCGCGTCAATGCCGGCTCGCTCTCGAGCGAGAGCGAATCCTCGTCGGCCTCGGAGCGGCGAGCGCTGCTGCCACTACGGCGTTTGCGTCGTGTCGGGGCCACCGCACCGGGCACCTCGGTCTCACAGTAGGGGCAGATGGTCCACGCCTGGTCCAGCGGGCGCTGACAGCTGACGCAGCGATCCTTGAGCTTGCGCAGACAGCTGGGGCAGCGCACGAAGTCGCGCTCGATCCGATAGTCGCAGTGCGGGCACAGCGAGCTGTCCGTCTCGTGCAGACGTGCCTCGGCGGCCTGCATCTCCAGTTCACGCTCACGCACGTCCTCCAGATACTCCGGCGGGCGCAGGATCATGTAGACGATCGTCCCCACGAACGGGAACAGCGACGCCGCCGTGGCGCAGCCGACGAGCATCGGATCGAGGATCCGCCGCCGCGCGTCCGCGTAGGTCCAGTAGATCAGCGAGAGGTACAGGACGACGACGAACAGGATCAGCAGATCGATGACCAGGTTCAGGCCGCTGCTTTCGATTCCAAAATATGCGAGCGGTGGCATCGGCCGGGTGAGTTTAGAGAAACAGGCGGCCGAAACCGTAGCCCGCAGCAAAAAATACAAGGATCACCAGCGCCACGATCAACGCGACGGCGCCGATCATCGTGAGCACGGAGGGGCCGTCGTCGTCGTTCATATCGCTCGGGTTCGCGGGCTGGCCCGCGCATCCAGGGTATCGGAGGCGCGTAGCCCGCACAGGAGATCCCCGACCAGGTAGATAGAGCCCGTCACCAGCACCGCCCTGCCCTTTCCGCGCTTTCCGTTTCCCGTGCTCTGTACTTCCCCGTCGCCGTCTCCGTTCACTCCGTGCTTCCCGCGCCCTGCATCCTCCCCGTTCTCGTCATCCTCCCCGTTCTCGCAGGCCCAGCTGCGGGCCGCTTGGAGCGCCCGCTGCGGTTGGGGCTCGCAGCGCACCTCCTCGAAACCGAGCTGACGCGCGAGCGACTGCAGCGCCGCCGGCGAGAGCGCGCGCGAACTCGGCGGCGCGGTGAACCACGCGCGCGCGCAGAGCGGCAGCAACGCCGCGAGCATGCGGGCGGCGTCCTTGTCCTCGAGCACGCCCATCACGAGCCCCAGCTCGCGAGCACCCACGACTTCCGGCAGCGAGCGCGCCAACTCGACGATCGCGTCGGGGTTGTGCGCGCCGTCGAGCACCGTCAGCGGGCGCTCGTCCACGACCTGCAGGCGGCCCGGCACGTCGGTCGTGGCGCCGGCCGCGAGCACAGCCCGCTCGTCGGTCTCGATGCCCGCGCCGCGCAGGTGGACTTCAGCCGCGGCGCGCGCCAGCGCGAAGTTGCGCCGCTGAAACGGCCCCCTCGCCGCGAGCGACACGGTGTCGGGGACCTCCTCCGCACGCACGATCCGAGCCTTGCGCTCTCCCGCCACGCGCTCGGCCACCGCGAGCGCATCGGCGGCGAGCCAGGACCCGAGTACGAGCGTCCCCCCGGACCGCACCACGGCTAGCTTCTCCTCGGCGATGTCGCGCACCGTCGGTCCCAACCAGCGCGTGTGCTCGAGCCCGACGTTCGTCAGGACCGTCACCGGAGCGTCGATCACGCTCGTGGCGTCATAGCGTCCCCCGAGACCGGCCTCGACCACCGCGGCCTGCACCTCGCGCTCGGCCATCTCCGACAGCGCGGCGGCCGTGATCAGTTCGAACTGGGTCACGTGATCGTCCTCGGCCAACGTGCGGTTCACTCGCTCCGCCGCTCTCGCCGCGCGCGCGAGCGCGGCCGCGAACTCGCCCTCTCGCAAATCGCGCTCGGCGATCCGCACCCGTTCGCTGTAGGAGACCAGGTGCGGGGAGGTGTAGACACCCGTGCGCAGGCCGTGACGCTCCAGGATCGCCGCGGTCATCCGCGTCGTCGAGGTCTTACCGTTCGTTCCGAGCACGTGGATCGTCTCCAACCGCCGCTCGGGGGAACCCAGCGCGGTCATCATCCGCCGCATCCGGTCGAGGCCGAAGCGCATCCCGAACAGCTCGAGCGTCTGCAGATGGCGCTCGGCCTGCGCCGGTGTCCAACTCCCGCCCGCGCGAGGTCGTGAGCCAGATGGCGCCACGGTATCGGCCTGGCGCTTGGAGCTGTGTGGTCCCGGCATGTCCGCGATCGGCGCCCGCGGCGAGCTAGTGGTCTGGGTGCTTGCGCAGGTAGTCGATGAACAGCGGCCGCATGGCCTCGCCAAGCGCTCCGTCGCCGCTGTGCACGGCGTCGGAGATCAGCCCTTTGGAGGACTCGAGGTCGTAGTCGGCCTCGCCCTCGTCGCCGCTGAGCATCTCCGCGGCAGGGATCGCTTTCAGCAGCGACCAGAAGAACTTCACGTCGACGTGATGCTCCGCGCGACGCACGGCACGATCGTGCAGCTCATGCGTGGACAGCCGATCGAGATCGTCGGTCATCTTCAGATCAGCGACGCTTGCGCCCGCGCTTGTCGCGGCGCTGGCGCAGCACGAGCGGCGCGAGATCGCGGCCCATGCCCCTGACGTCGAGCTTGTGCGCGAGTTTGCGCAGCTCCAGGCGCTCCTTCATGCTGAGGTTGCGCACTCGTCCCCGCGAGCGGCGTACGAGCTCCGTGAACCGCGTGCGCTCCTTCTCCGAAAGCGAGGCCCACCGCCGGCCGACGATCATCGTGCCTTGCAGCAGCGTGGCCCACGGCACGGCCTTTGCGGTGCGCTTGAGCTTCGAGTCCGACGCCTTCGCCGAGGTCTTCGAGGGCTTGGTCACAGCGCGATGGTAGCGGTCGGGCATTCCCGGCGAGCGCCGGCTACGCCGACTCCTCGCGCAGCTCCGCCCCAGAGGAGGCGGAGTCCTCAGGCGCGGCTTCCGTCACCAGCGTCGGAGTCAGGCCGCGTTCGACCGTCTCCTTGGTGACCACGCACTTCTTCACGTCCCGGCGCGAGGGCAGCTCGAACTGGACCTCCAGCAGGATCTCCTCGATGATCGAGCGCAGCCCGCGCGCGCCCGTTTCGCGCTCCAGCCCACGCTCGGCCATCGCCGTCAGCGAGTCCTCGGAGAACACGAGCTCGATCCCGTCGAAGGAGAAGAAGCGCTGGAACTGCTTGACGAGAGCGTTGCGCGGCTCGGTCAGGATCGAGACGAGATCCTCGCGCGTGAGCTGATGCACGGCACTCATCACCGGCAGCCGCCCGATGAACTCGGGGATCAGCCCGTACTCGATCAGATCCTCCGGCAGGCACTGCTCGAAGACCTCGCCCTGGTCTTTCTCGGCCTTGGCCTCGATCGCGGCCGCGAAGCCGATGCCCTTGTTGCCGATCCGCCGCTCGATCACCTGGTCGAGGTTCGCGAACGCCCCGCCGCAGATGAACAGCACGTTCGTCGTATCGATCGTCAGGAACTCCTGGTGGGGATGCTTGCGCCCGCCCTGGGGCGGCACGCTCGCGGTCGTCCCCTCGAGGATCTTGAGCAACGCCTGCTGGACGCCCTCGCCCCACACGTCGCGCGTGATCGAGGGGTTGTCGGCCTTGCGGGCGATCTTGTCGACCTCGTCGATGTAGATGATCCCCGTCTCGGCTTTCTTGACGTCGTAGTCGGCGGCCTGGATCAGTTTGAGCAGGATGTTCTCGACGTCCTCGCCCACATAGCCGGCCTCGGTGATGGCGGTGGCGTCGGCGATCGCGAACGGCACGTTGAGGATCTTGGCCAGGGTCTGGGCGAGCAGGGTCTTGCCGCAACCGGTCGGACCCAGCAGCAGGATGTTGGACTTCTGCAGCTCGATGTCGTTCTCATCGGACTGCATCATCTGGACGCGCTTGTAGTGGTTGTAGACCGCCACTGAGAGCGTCCGCTTGGCCTGCTCCTGACCGACTACGTACTCGTTGAGGACCTCGTAGATCTCGCGCGGCTTGGGGAGGTTGTCGATGTCGAAGCTCGGAGCGGCCGAAAGCTCCTCGTCGATGATCTCGTTACAGAGATCGATGCACTCGTCGCAGATGTAGACGCCCGGGCCCGCGATCAGCTTCTTGACCTGCCGCTGGGACTTGCCGCAGAAACTGCAGAGAAGCTGCTCGTTGGAGTCGGTCGGACGTGCCACTGGTCTCTCCCCTGGGTCGCCTGCGGTCGTTCTCGCGCGCCACCACTAAGCCTAATGGCTCAGTGCTGCGAGATCACCCTGTCGATGATTCCGTAC
>DASXMO010000101.1:0-35687 GCA_036495605.1 Solirubrobacteraceae bacterium | reverse complement strand
GCCGGTGGGCAAGTTCATCTCAAAGCGCGGCCCGGGACTGCATCACGTGGCCTACCAGGTCGATGACATCGACTTGACGCTGGCCTCGCTGGAGGAGGCGGGGCTGCGGCTGATTGACCGGCAGCCGCGCACGGGGATCGGCGCCTCGCGCGTGGCGTTTGTGCATCCGAAGGCGGTCGGCGGCGTGCTGATCGAGATCGTGCAACCGGCGGCGGCGCACTGATGGCGGCGCTGCGTCGCATCAGCATCGGCTTTCAGGCCGGCCAGGTGCTGGCGCTGCGCGTCGGCGAGGACCAGCTGAAGGCTTTGTATAAGGCGCTGCAGGACGGCGGCTGGCACGAGCTCGAGAGCGAGGACGGCCCCGTGCGGCTGTACCTCGGGCAGGTCGTGTACGTGCGCGCGGAGGATGAGGATTCGCGCGTCGGTTTTGGTGCGTAGACCGTTGCGCTCGCTGGACGAGCGGTTGTTGCGTTCGCTGCGCACGCGTGGCCACGACGATCGGCGGGTCGAGCGCGCGGTTGCGGGCTTCTCGCGTCTGGGCGAGCATGGGGGCGTGTGGCTGGCGATCGGCGCGGTGGGCTGGGCGCTTGACCGTCCGCGCGCGGAGCGCTGGAGCCGGGCGGTGGGGACGGTCGCGGGGACGTACGCGCTGAACACGGCGATCAAGCTGGCAGTTCGCCGCCGCCGCCCCGAGCTGCCAGGGCTGCCGGCGCTGACGGGGACGCCCACGCAGCTGAGCTTCCCGAGCGCGCACGCTTCGACGTCGTTCGCGGCGGCGGGGCTGTACACCCGCCTGGGACTGCCCGCGCCGGTGCTGTACGGGCTGGCGGTGAAGCTGTCGCTGTCGCGGCTGTACCTCGGGGTGCACTACCCCTCGGACGTGCTGGCGGGGGCCGCGTTGGGGGCGCTCGTCGGCGCTCGCCCCTTTGGCGAGGAGCGTACGCCGGCGGCCACGCCGCGGGCTGCCGCGGCGGGCGGCGTGAGCGGGAGCGGCGTGAGGGCGGGGGAGACGGTGTGAGCACGAGGATCGGGATCGTGGGGATGCCCAACGCGGGCAAGTCTTCGCTGTTCAACGCGCTGACGAAAGCGGGCGCGGAGGCGGCGAACTACCCGTTCACGACGATCGAGCCGAACGTGGCGGTGGTGCCTGTTCGCGACGAGCGCCTGGAGGAGGTCGCGCGCACGGTGGGTGCGTCGGAGATCGTGTGGGACACGATCGACTTCCACGACATCGCGGGGCTCGTGGCGGGCGCGCATCAGGGAGAGGGTCTGGGCAATCGCTTCCTGGCGAACATTCGCGAGACCGATGCGATCGTGCATGTGGTGCGCGCGCACGCCGACGACGGGGTGGTGCATCCGGAGGGGCGCGTGGATCCGCCGGCGGACGTGGCGACGATCGAGACGGAGCTCGCGCTGGCCGATCTCGAGCAGGCCGAGCGCCGGGTCGAGCGCGTGGCCAAACAGGCACGCGGCGGGGACAGGGTGGCGGTGGCCGAGGAGGCGTGGCTGCACGAGGTGATCGCGGCGCTGCAGGCGGGCCGGCCGGTGCGTACGGTGCCGGTGCCCGAGGACGCCCCGAACGCGGCGCGCGATCTCGGCTCGCTGACGGCCAAGCCGGTGCTGTTCCTGGCGAACGTGGACGAGGGCTCGGATGAGGTCCCCGCGGAGATCGCCGCGCACGCGGCGGCGCAGGGCGCGCGCGCGGTGGCGGTCAGCGCGCGCATCGAGTCCGAGCTGGCCGAGTTGGAGGACGAGGACGCGGCGGCGATGCGCGCGGAGCTCGGTGTGAGTAGATCGGATATCGCTCCACCCCTCGAGCGGGTGGTGCGCGAGGCGTTCGCGCTGCTGGAGCTGATCGCGTTCTTCACCGCGGGCGAGGGAAAGCCGGCGCAGTCGTGGCATCTGCGGTGCGGCCTGAGCGCGTGGCATGCGGCGGGGGAGATCCACACGGACATCCAGCACGGGTTCGTGCGCGCCGAAGTGATCGGCTGGCGTGAGCTGGTCGAGGCCGGCGGCTACGCCGGTGCTCGCGAGCGAGGGACGTTGCGAGTTGAGGGGCGCGACTATGCGATGGCCGACGGGGACGTGATCACCGTGAAGTTCACGCCTTAGGTCCGGCGGGATTGTACGCGCTACATCGTATGATGTACGCTGTAGCAAACCCGGCGGACAGAAGGGTCGACGTTGGCTCAGAAGCAGCTCAATGTGAGAATGGACGAGACCACCTTCGATGTTCTGGAGGCGGCTTCCTTCGTTCATGGCATCTCGCTGCCGGACATCATCCGTCCCCAGATAGACGCTCTCGCGCAGCAGCTCGCGCGCGAGCTTGCCATTCAAACCGCGCTTCGTGCGCGCGAGGAGCACCGTGCTTCGCAGGCAGGCAAGCTCTCATCCTTGCCGATCAGGCAGATTGTCACTGAGGATGCCGAGGCATGATTCCCACCCGTGCGGACGCGTATGGAGCCTTGTGTGCGTTCGTCGTCATCTACTGCGTGTTGGCGGGCATCTGGGAGCCACTCGCCTCACTTGCGCTGGTGCTCGGAGCCTTCGCAATCGCATTCCCTCGCATGGTCGGAAAATGGCGGGTCGGTGGCACTCCGCCGACGGTGGAAGGAGAGTTCGAACGATCTAGCCCACCTGAGCAAGCGCTGGGTCCAGAACCTGCTCAAGGGAAAGGATCTGACGTGGATTGAGTGCCAATACACGTCCGCTGGAATTGCGGATCTCAAGCGCTTGGTCTTGGGCGAGGGCGCGACTGAACGCCTCGTTGATCTCGCTTAGGGCCGCACCTCGCACGACGATCTCTTCGCCCGTGCTGAGTTTGATCTTGACGGCCATCTCATCTCCTGGCTGGCATTGCTACTTGCTAGATTCTACATCGTAACCTGACTCCCTCCCGAGCGCGCCGCGCATATGGCATGGCCTCGGGTTGCCCGGCTCAAACGGATTCGTCAGGTTTGGCGCGTTTCCATCTGTTCCAACCGCTCCGCGAGTCGTTTCATCCCCATATCTCCCGCGCCGCGGGCGCCGCCGGCGAAGTCGGTCGCCTGGTCCGGGGGCCGTTGCACCGGGATCGATCTGAGCGCGGCGATCTCCTTGAAGCTGCGCAGCAGCTCCGCGTGCTCGATCAGCACGGCACTGGCCCGTGGGCGCACAGCGCGATCCTCTGATTCCGAGGCCGTCAGCACGCCCTCGAGCGAGCCATGGCGCAGCAGCAGTTCCGCCGCCCGCTTGACGCCGATCCCAGGCGCGCCGGGCAGGCCGTCGGACGGGTCGCCGCGGAGCGCGATCAGGTCCGCGACCAGCTCCGGTCCGATCCCGTGGTAGCGATCGCGCACCTGCGCGGGGCCGATCTCTCCCGTGACACGCCCCTTCTCCAGCTGGACGATCGCGGTGCGCTCGTCCAGCGCCTGGTAGAGATCGCGATCGGCGGTCAGCAGGAGCGCCGTTCCGCCCGCCTCGGTCTCGGTGCGCGCGTGGGAGAACATCGCGTCGTCGGCCTCGAGCTCGCCGGCGTCGCAGACGGTCCAGCCGAGGCTCGCGATCAGGTCGGGAGCCTTCGCCCACTGCTCGGCGAGCTCCGCGGGCATCGGGTCGCGGTGGGCGTGGTAGGGCGGGTAGAGCTCGACACGGTAGGCGGCCTGCTCTGCCCCGAAGCAGGCGACCACGGCGCGTGTCGGGCGCTGTTCGACGACGGCCAGGAGCGCGTTGACGGTTCCGAGCAGCGCGTTGACGGGCCGGCCGTCGCTGCCGAGGATCGTTTTGGGCACGCCGAAGTAGGCGCGGTAGAGCAGCCAGGGGATGTCGGCGATCAGCAGTGGCGCGGGCGGCATTCCCCACAACCTATTGCTTGACGGCCCCTACCCGGCGAGTGTGCCGCCCGCGGCCGCGGCCGCGGCCCCGGCCGCGGATTGCGCTGCGCTTGCCGTCGCGCCGGGCGCGGCGGAGCCGCCCTGGTGTCCGGCGGGGGTGGCGACGGGCGCGGGCGCAGTCGCTGGTGCCGGAGAGCGTCCGCTGTGGTCGGGCTCGGGTTTGACGGGGCCCGCGCCGGAGCGCACGCTGAAGTAGGCCCAGGTGTCCTGCAGGCCCAGGCGGGCGGCGAGTTCGTCGCCGCTGATCCGCGTGTTGCCGGTGGTTCCGAGGATCGCGGCGGTGAGGATGCGCGGGGAGTAGCCGCGCCCCAGTACCTCGATGCCGCGGAAGGTGCCCTTGATCAGCCCACGCAGGCGCGCGGCGGCGGTGGCGAAGCTCAGGGAGAGCTTCCAGTGCGCTTGGGCGCCGGTGTCGTAGGGGTCGGAGACTCCGCGCAGCCACGGCTGCGGTTCGGAGCCGGGCCAGGCGTTCTGGACGTCTTCGGTCATGCCGCCGGAGTCGGCGAAGAAGTAGGTGATGGCGGGCGCGCCCGCGTAGATGACGATCTGTCCCGCGGTGGCGGCGACGGCGGCGTTCGTCTGCGGCGTTTCGGCGGCGGCGCCGCGATAGACCTGCGAGCGCGTGTCGGCGTAGACGTCGAACTTCGATCCACCGGCGTGAGCGGTCAGCGCATAGGTGCGGCTGGCGATCGCTTGCGCTTGCAGCGCGGCGGCGGGCCATTCGGAGGGGACCTCGGCGGAGACGACCCCGCGGACGTAGCGTTCGAGCGGGATGCGGTGGACGGCGGAGCCGATGAGGACGCGTACGACGGTGCCCGCGGGAGCCTGTCCGATGGTGGTGCCGGTGTAGTAGTGGGCGAGGATCTGCTGGCTGCTCCAGCCGTGCTCGGCGAAGCCGTCGGCTCCGTCCTGGCTCATGCCGACGCCGTGGCCGTCGCCGGCGCCGGCGATCAGGAGTGTCTTGGCCGCGGTGGCCGTCGCCGTCGCTGCGCTCGCGCCGGTGGCGCCTGCGCAGAGCGCGAGCGCGGCGAGACCGCCCGCGAGGGCGGTTCTCAGCGGCGCCGCTTGGGTCGCTGCGCGTGAGGGCATACCCGGGGAATCGGATCGATGGGCCGTGGGCATGAGCCGTGCACGGGTGGCGACGGAGAGGCCGCGAGCACCATCTATCGTGACGCTGGTCCTGAGTCGATGAGAGCGACACACCGGAAGGAGCCGTAGGGAGATGACTGAGCATGAGAGCGAGCAGGTGGTGCTCGAGCGGGTCCCCACGGGACTGTTCATCGGCGGGGAGTGGCGTGCGGCGAGCGGCGGCGGGACGCTGCCGGTGGAGGACCCGGCGACGGAGCGGACGCTCGTCGAAGTGGCGGACGGGCAGGCGCAGGACGCGTTGGCGGCGCTCACGGCAGCGGCTGAGGCTCAGGCCGAGTGGGGCGCGAGTGCGCCGCGCGAGCGGGGTGAGGTGCTGCGCCGCGCGTATGAGGCGATCGTCACGCAGAGCGAGGAGCTCGCGCTGTTGATGACGCTGGAGATGGGCAAGGCGCTGAGCGAGTCCCGCGCGGAGATCGCTTACGCGGCGGAGTTCATGCGCTGGTTCTCCGAGGAGGCGGTGCGCGTGCACGGCCGCTACATGGTCAACACGACGGGGCAGGGGAGGATCTTGACGATGCGCCAGCCGGTGGGGCCGTGCGTGTTCGTGACGCCGTGGAACTTCCCGACGGCGATGGGCACGCGCAAGATCGCGCCGGCGATCGCGGCGGGGTGCACGATGGTCGTCAAGCCGGCGCAGCAGACACCGCTGTCGATGCTCGCGCTCGCTCAGATACTCAGCGAGGCGGGTCTGCCGGGGGGAGTGCTGAACGTGATCACGGCGCGGCACTCGGGCGCGGTGATCGAGCCTTTGCTGCGCGACGGGCGCACGCGCAAGCTGTCGTTCACGGGCTCGACGGAGGTCGGGCGCAGGCTGATCGAACAGTCGGCCGAGCAGGTGCTGCGCGTCTCGATGGAGCTCGGCGGCAACGCGCCGTTCATCGTCTTCGAGGACGCCGATCTCGACGCGGCGGTGGCGGGCGCGTTCACTGCGAAGATGCGCAACGTCGGCGAGGCCTGCACGGCGGCGAACCGCTTTCACGTGCACGAGTCGGTGGCCGAGGCGTTCGCGGCGAAGCTGACTGAGCGGATGGCGCCGCTGCGGGTGGGACGCGGCACCGAGCCCGACACGGACGTGGGCCCGCTGATCGACTCGGCGCAGCGCGAGAAGGTGAGCGAGCTGGTGCGGGATGCGGTGGGGCGCGGGGCGCGGCTCGCGCTCGGCGGCAATGCGCTGAGCGGCGACGGCTACTTCTATGAGCCGACGGTCCTCACGGGCGTGCCCGAGGACGCGCGGGTGCTGTCGGAGGAGATCTTCGGTCCGGTCGCGCCGATCGCTGAGTTCTCGAGTGAGGAGCAGGCGCTGGAGGCGGCGAACCGCACGGAGTACGGCCTGGTCGCGTACGTCTACACGCGCGACCTGTCACGCGCGCTGCGCGTGTGCGAGGGGATCGAGACGGGGATGGTGGGCCTGAACCAGGGGATCGTCTCGAACCCGGCTGCGCCGTTCGGCGGGGTCAAGCAGTCGGGGTTCGGTCGTGAGGGGGGTTTCGAGGGGATCGGGGAGTATCTGGAGACGAAGTACGTGGCGGTGGGGTTGTAGGAAGCCGCCTGGCGGCCGCGCGGGGCCCGCGGTGAGTGTTGGCCCCGATCGCCGCGAACGCCGAGTTCTCATCCACCGCCAAGCCTGTGCCGCTTCTACTCCCCTCTCCTACTCTCCCTCGCCGAACTCGCGTCCGCCGATGCTGGCGAGCATCATCGCCTCGGCCATGCGCAGGAGGCCGATGGTGGTGTGGGGGCGGGCTTCGGAGGAGCGGACGGAGACGCTGGAGCCGTGGGGGCCGATGACCTCGACGATCGTGCAGACGTCGCCGATCTGGCAGTCATCGCCGAAGCGTTCTTCGAGTGCCTCCATCTGCTCGGCCACGACGCGGCCCATCTTGGACTGATCGAGGGTCATCGCTGCTCCTTTCGGGGGTTGGTGCTACGAGGATACGTGTGCGCTGCCGGGAGGTGTGAGCTGCCGGGAGGTGTGCGCTGCTGGGAGCGCCTAGGTCGGGCGCCGCGTCTGGGCTGTTCCTGGCGGGCCGCCTCGGGCATCAGCGCGAGCGCGGCGCCGGGGCATGACGCCCCTCGTCAACTCGCGTACGTCAGTGCGCGGACTGCTCGAGCTGACTGAGGTCGATTGCGCCGGGGGGCGCTGAGAGCGAGACGGGCTTGTCCCAGTCGGTGAAGGTGATGTGTCCGGTTTCTGAACCGTGCTTGACGATCTGGATCGGATAGGGCTTGCCGGTGGTGGCGACGAACAGTGAGCCGTTGTTGGAGGTGTCGCGCAGTTCGATGACGGGTGTTCCGGCGACGGTGGAGGTGGAGCCCTTGACGAGCGTGCCGTGGCTGGCGAGCGTCTGGGCGAGGAGCTGGGTGAAGTTGGTGAGGGTGGCGAGCGATCCGAGTTCTCCGCCGGAGGCGGGCGCCTTCAGCCACTTGCCCTGGAAGAGTTGTGCGGCGGCGCTGCCGCCGAAGTGGCTGTAGAAGGCGGGACTGCCTTTGAGATAGATGGTGTCGCCGACGACGATGAGGTTGAAGGAGAGGCTGCCCTGAGAGATCTGTCCGCGCCCGCCGTGGCCGGAGACGAGGCTCAGGTTGAGCGTGATCGGCGTGCCGTTGTTCTTGAGGCTGCCGCTGACGTGCACGGAGCTCGCGCTGTCGGCGGCGGTCTTGGAGGCGGCGAGGATCTCACTCGGCGATTTGGAGGCGACGCCGTTGCCGGATGAGGAGGAGGACCCGCAGCCGCCGATCGCGAGGAGCACGAGCGCCAACACGAGGAGCGCTGGCAGCAGGGTGATGGCACGACGCTGCATCTGCGCGCAGAGTAGTCGAGCGCGCGGATGCGTGGGGTTGCGGTGGCCGTGTCGGGCGTGGATCGTGCGGCTGTGGGGCGAGGCAGAGCGCGCCGCAGGCACGGGGTGGGGCGGTTGCGCGGATGGGTGGGATGGCGGGTGGATGTGTGGAATGGGCCGAATGCGGGTAATGCGCCGAAATAGCTGGTGCGGCACTCAAGCCAGATAGCCGAAATGCCGAATGCGAGACCGGACCAGTGCGCGAGACGACAAACGATATGAACGGAGCCAAGCACCGGGGCAGCGCCCGCGGCGCCGGAAGGGCGTGGCGCTCCTCCGTGGGCACGTTCGTGGCGCTTGCGGCGGGGATCGGCGCGGTGCTCGCATCCTCGCCGGCCTTGGCGGCGGCGTGTGTGCTGGTGCTGGCGGCGGCCGCGGCTACCGTGGGATGGCTCGCGGGCGAGCATCATCGCGAGGCTCTGCAGAGGGAGATCGGAGATCGCTCGAGCGAGCTGCGCAAGGCGCTGTCGGAGCTCGAGATCGCGCAGGCGGAGACGGTGCGCAGGCTGTCGATGGCGGTCGAGTTCAGGGACGAGGACACGGGCGCTCACATCGAGCGGATCGGGCGCTTCTCGACGCTGCTGGCCGAACAGGTGGGGATGGAAGAGGAGTTCTGCCTGCGGATGGTGCACGCGGCGCCGCTGCATGACGTCGGCAAGGTGGCGATCCCGGACGCGATTCTGCTGAAGCCGGGGAAGCTGACGGTGGAGGAGCGGGCGATCGTGGAGACGCATGCGGAGGAGGGGCACAGGCTGTTGAAAGGCTCGAGCTCGGCGATCCTCGATTTGGCGGCGACGATCGCGCTGAGCCACCACGAGAAGTGGGACGGCAGCGGCTACCCGCGCGGCGTGAAGGGCGAGTCGATCCCGATCGAGGGACGGATCGTGGCGATCGCGGACGTGTTCGACGCGCTGACGAGCGACCGGGTCTACCGCAAGGCGTATGCGGTGGAGGAGGCGGTGGCGATGATGCGCGAGGAACGCGGCAAGCACTTCGACCCGGTGCTGCTGGATGCGTTCTTGGAGGTGCTCGGCAGCTCGGGGCCCGACGCGCGCGAGCACGTGCGCGCGGACCCGATCGCGGTTGCGGACAGTGCGTTGGAGACATTCGTGACGGCGCTGGAGCGCAGCGATGCGGAGATGGCGGAGGGCGCGGTCGCGCAGGCGATCGAGGATGGCGTCGAGGCGGTGACACTCCCGGGCGAGGTGATCGAACCGGCGTTGCGGCGCTTGGCGGAGCTGCGCGAGCAGGGCGAGATCGATGCAGAGCGCGAGCGCGCGGCTATAGGAATCGCGCGGAGGGTGCTGGCGACGCTTCGCCGCTACGCGCTCGGTCGCCAGGAGGAGCCGCAGGCGCTGGCGCGGATCGACGAGTCGATCGAGACGGTGGAAGCGCTGCTGGAGCGCTCGGTGTCGGAGGGTGAGCAGACTCTGCTCGAGCACGAGCGTACGCCCGACGCGCAGGCCGTCGGGTAGATTTCCGCCGACTGTGCGGGTCCACGCCCCGATATCTGCCGGGATTGAC
Organism: Solirubrobacteraceae bacterium; assembly: GCA_036495605.1. GTDB lineage: Bacteria > Actinomycetota > Thermoleophilia > Solirubrobacterales > Solirubrobacteraceae > Palsa-744. The sequence goes on along the minus strand of DASXMO010000101.1, from coordinate 26,305 downwards.
GCGGCCGCTCCGCGGCGTCATACGCCACCCCCGATGCTCGACGTACAACCAGCACGCCTGCGCTCGGGTGCGGCGTCTGCCATCCACGGCCCGACCACCTCAACCCACCATCTACCGTGACGAGAACCCCGGCGGACAAGCAGGCAATCGTCACCGGCGGCGCCGGGTTCATCGGCTCGCATGTCGTGGACTCGCTGCTCGCGGACGGGTACGGGGTGACGGTGATCGATGACCTCTCCTCGGGCCGAGCCGAGCGGGTGGCGGGCGAGGCGCGGCTGGTGGAGCTCGACATCGTCGACGCCGGCGCGGTGAGGCGGGTCATGGAAGATGTGGGTCCGGAGGCGGTCTACCACTTGGCGGCGCAGGCGAGCGTGACGGTGTCGGTGAGCGACCCGGGCAGGGACTGCGAGGTGAACGTGCGGGGGACGCTGAACGTGGTGGCGGCCGCGAACGCGGTGGGTGCGCCGGTGGTGTTCACCTCGACGGGCGGGGCGCTGTATGGGGATGAGGCGCCGATGCCTACGAGCGAGGACCGCGAGCCGGCGCCGCTGAGTCCTTACGGGGCGGCGAAGTGGGCGGCGGAGGCGTATGTGAAGACGTGGGGCCTGGCGGAAGGCGTGCCGAACACGGTGACGAGGCTGGGGAACGTGTACGGGCCGCGGCAGAGCCCGCACGGCGAGGCGGGCGTGGTGGCGATCTTCGCGCACAAGCTCTACAGCGGCGAGCGCCCGAAGCTGTATGGGCAGGGCAAGCCCACGCGGGACTACGTGTACGTCGGGGATGTGGTCAGCGCGATGAGGGCGGCGGTGGGCCGTGCGGGAACGTTCAACGTGGCCACGGGCGTGGAGACGGACGTGAGCACGATCTGGAACGAGCTGCGCGCGATCTCGGGCGCGGACGTGGAGCCGGAGCTCGCGGATCTGCGCAGGGGCGAGCTGGAGCACAGCTGCATGGACGCGAGCCGCGCCGAACGCGAGTTGGGCTGGAAGCCCGAGGTCTCGATCCGTGAGGGGTTGCGTCGTACCTATGAGGCGCTCGTGGAGGAGTTTCGAGCGGGCTGAGTGGGGGCGAGACCGGTCGCGGCCCGGGACCGGCCGCGGCGACCGTGCGGTGCGCGTGCGTTGGACGGAGCGCTTGCAAGATCGATCCTGCTGAGCGGAACGGGCGCAGGTGGCGTGCCGGGCGGGAGCGGGGCGCAGACGTTAAGATCGCGGTGCGGCCAGATAGCTCAGTTGGTAGAGCACACGACTGAAAATCGTGGTGTCCCCAGTTCGAATCTGGGTCTGGCCATCAAAAGCAGCTGCGACCTGCCGTTAGAGGCTGGCGGCTCGCAGGCGGCTTGAGTCTGCTGATGACTTCGGGCGGTCAGGGGGCTCTATAGATAGTCCAACGTTTCAGCCCAAGGGAGATGTATGGCAGCGAAGATGCCGGTTACGGAGCTACACGCTGGGTTCAGCACCCGGGGGGCGACCCCGACGGAGTGGGCGGAGGGACACCGGCACATCGACTCGGCGGAGGTCTTCTGGCTCAGCACGGTGCGGCCCGATGGACGTCCACACGTCACGCCGCTTTTGGCCGTGTGGCACGACGACGCGCTGTGCTTTTGCACGGGTCCGGACGAGGTGAAGGCAAAGAACCTGAAGCAGAACCCACAGTGCATTCTCACCACGGGCCAGAACGGACTCGATAGTCTCGACGTCGTGGTCGAAGGACAGGCCGTCGAGGTTGGTGACGCGGCGGAGCTCGGACTCATCGCCAATGCCTACGAGTCGAAGTACGGTGCGCACTTCACGGCCCCCGAGGGCACTTGGTTTGGCCTCAGCGACGCGATCCGGCGGGCTGACGTACTCGTCTATCGAGTTGCGCCCACAACGATTCTCGGCTTCGCCAGGGGCAAGCAGTTCAGCCAGACGCGATGGCGCTTTACTTGACATCCGCCCAGCGGCGCGGATCGTCAACGATCTGACCCGTAGCGGGCGCGCTGCTCCGCCAGCTTCGGCGGCTGCTGCGAGCCCTCGCTTACAGTGGTCCACCAGCACGTCATAGTTGCAAATAGGGCGGCCGGATCAGGGGCTCGATCCCGGTGAGAGCATGGACAGGCCGGCTGCGCCCGCCCGCTCAATCAGCTCGCCGTCGTAGGTGACAATCTCATCGGCGCCGACTCTGAGTGCGACGGCGAGGTGGATCGCATCGTTAGACCGAAGCGGCGCGTGGGTGCCGGCTGCAAGCAGATCTCCGCGTGTGAGGTCGATTAGGTTTACGGAATCGAGCACGGTGCGCACCGCCTCGAGGTCGACATCTTGGGGATGACGCTTGGCGGCGCAGTGCATCTCGGTGTGAAGCAGCCACGAGGAGACCAGCCGCCGATCGTCTTGCTCTGCCAGCTCCTCGGTCAGCGCCTCCGATTGCGGCTCATCGAGGACGAGCTTCATCGCGGCGGAGGTGTCGAGGTAGCTGATCGTCACCAGAGGCCACGGACGTCGGCTACGATCGCCCGACTGTCAGCGGTGCTCTTGCGGCGAACGATTGACCGCAGGCTGGAGGTCGGGTGTCGCGCCACTCGCACCTGACCTCGCGAGACGAGGTCCGCGAGCGTGTCGGTGTCCGGTGGCACGATCAATGCCGCCGGCTGACCGTGGTTGGTGACCTGGATGGTCTCTCCATTGGCGACATCACGCAGGATGTCACCGCTCTGATTGCGCATCTCGCGATGTGTGACGGTCCGCATGTCGCACAGCGTAGCACGCTGTTTGCGATGCGTCATCCAGCTGCGCGATGCGCCTGCAGGCGGCGGTAAGCACGGGCTCCATTTCGGCGAGGACGTCGAGGTGGCGCTGGGCCCAGGCGATCGCGAGACCCGGCTGCACCTGATCGTGGGCGCTTGCGCCTTCGAGCACGACCCGGCTCGGTGCAGTTCTCTGCGCTTCGAGCTCGCCATCGCCCGCGCCTGGCCGGCTGCCCGCCGGCGCTGGTGGGGGCGCCGCCTGCGAGATGGCCTTACCGAGCGATTCGTACCAGCCGCAGCAGGCGCTTCGCTCGGAGTCGAAGGCCGCGCGGGCGCGCGCCAGTCGCGGGGGCGTCTGTGCGAGCGGCGCCAGGCGCCAGAGCTCGTGCGAGTCCGCCAGCAGGCCGGCGACTCGGCGCATGCGCCCGGCTCCGGTGCTGAGCACGGTGAGATCGTGCAGGCGTCCCGGCGCGGTGGGGCGGCTGGCGAGGTAGTCGCGCAGGGCCGTGTCGAGCAGCTGTCCCGCGTCTGATGCTTCGCGCGCGGCTCGGTCGGCTCGTGCGGAATCCCCCTCGCCGAGCAGCAGCGCGATCGTGGTGTCGAGCTGCTGGGCCGATCGTATGTAGGCCGCGCCGATGGCCTCGCGCAGGATGGTTCGCGTCCCGCGCGGCCAGAGCAGGACGCCGACGAGCAGGCTGACGCCGGCCCCCACGGCGACGTCCTCGATGCGCACGATGCCGACCCGCCAGCCGTCGGGCTGGAGCAGGTTGAACAGCACGAGCACGACGAGCGTGAAAGCGGCCTGTCCGGCCGCGAAGGAGATCGCCTGGGGCGCGTAGGCGGCGAGCAGCGCGGCGAGCGGCAGCACCGCCCATAGCACACCGCGATCGGCGCCGACCGCGATCACGATCAGTCCGCCGGCGACGATGCCGGCGAGCGTCCCGAGCAGTGCTCGCGCGATCGTCGCGCTCGTGGTCAGCGCGTTCGAGCGCAGCACCGACATCGTGCCGAGCACGATCCAGAAGCCGTCCTGCAGGTCCGTCAGCTTGCCGACGAGCACCGCGAGCGCCAGGCCGGCCGCGCCGCGCAGGCTGTTGCGCAGCCACACCGAGTTCGGGCTGGCGTGAGTTCGCAGCACGCGGCTCCCCGCTCGCAGGCGTGCGTGGAGCATTTGCACACTCAACGCCGCGTTCCCCGCCGGCAAGGGGTCTCCCGCCGGCGACGCGTTCCCGGCTGGCGACGTGTCCCCCGCCGGCGGTGCGTCGGCGCCGCGGGCGTGGTCGTGGCAGGCCCACAGCGCGTCGCGACCGGCCTGCAGGGTTCCGTAGGAGAGCTGGCGCAGCCGGTAGGCGTCGTCGAGCTCGCGTGCCGCCTCGGCCTCGTCGCGATCGGCGCGCATCCGCCGAAAGTGCTCGAGCTGGGCGCGGCTGAACGACTCGTAGGCCTGCTCCAGACGTTCCAGCTCGCGCGTCGCGTGCGCGGGTGCGCCGTCGAGCCGCGCGGCCACGGCGCGCAGCGCGGCGGGCACGGCCGCCTCGGTCTCCACGCGCTCGTCCGGGCAGGGAGGGATGGTGGTCGTCGTCGTCGTCGTCGTCGTCGTCGTCGCTTCTGCTGGCGCCGGCGCCGGCTCGCGGGAGCGGACGGCGATCCGGGTCAGCCAGCCGAGGTCGTCGATCAGGCGCGCGAGCGCGGCCGTCGGACCGATCGTGCCGCTGGGGCGCTGCGTCATCGCGACGAAGCGATCGCGCACCCCGGCTATGGCCGCCCTGGCGGCCTGCGCCGCGTCGTCGATGCGAGCGCGATCGCCGCCGGATCCCGCCTCGACGAGCTCCGCAAGCGCGCCAGCGGCCTGTGCGGCGCCGTGGCGGATCGCGTTGCGTGGGCGTCCCGGCCACAGCAGCAGTGTCGCCGGAATGCATAGCGCTCCCGCCAGACCCCAGCCGGCCAGGCGCATGGGGATCGTGGCGGCGTCCGCGGAGACCATCACGGACAGCACGAACGTGAGTATCGCCGCGGCGTAGGCGGCCGCGGCGTAGTCGTCGAGCACTCCCGCGAACAAGATCGCGAAGCCGACCACGGCCATCGCGACCGCCGCGAGCGCGGTCGAGTGCGAGCAGAGCGTTCCCAGCGCGATCAGCGCTGCTCCGCAGAGCAGCAGCAGCAGATACGCGCGCAGGCGCGCGCGGGACGATCCGCCGAAGTCGACGAACACGAGCAGCGCCATCGAACCGAAGGCCGCGAACAGCGCCATCTGTTCGTCGCCGACTACCTGCAGCGAGAGCGCGAACGCGAGCGGCATCACGATTGCCGTGCGCAGCGCGCTCTTGAGCACGAACCCGCCGGGGTCGCTTGCGTTCACGTTCGCGCTCTGCCGATCGCGCGCACCCAGGCGTCCTACACGGCCACGCCGGGCGCCCTACGCGGGTACGCCGGAGAGGTGCTCGTGGACGAAGCGCACGGCCATCGCCCCCTCGCCGACGGCGGTCGCACAGCGCTTGATCGAGCCCGAGCGCACGTCGCCGGCGGCGTAGATGCCGGGCACGCTGGTCTCGAGCAGGCCCTCGACGCCGGCGGCGGCGCCGGTCAGCACGAAGCCCTGCTCGTCGCGGGAGACGATCTCGCCCAGCCAGTCGGTGCAGGGCGCGGCCCCCAGGAAGAGGAACAGGAACGAGAGCGACAGGCGCTCCCCGTCTCCCAGCGTGACGGCGTCGAGCTTGCCGCCTGAGCCGTGCAGCGCGGTGACTTCGCTGCGGGGTCGCACGGCGACGCCGTAGCGCTCGAGCTCGAGGATGAGGTAGTCGGACATCGTCTCGCGCAGGTCGCCGCGGCGGTGCAGGAGCGTGACGAGCGCGCCGCCGCGCGCGAGCCAGACGGCGGCCTGCGCGGCGGAGTTGCCGCCGCCGATCACGCCCACGCGGGTGGCGCCGCAGAGCTGTGCCTCGGGTGGACCGGCGGCGTAGAAGACGCTCGTGCCCTCGAAGTCCTCGAGGTTCGACACCGGCAGGCGGCGGTATTCGGCGCCGGTGGCGAGCACGACGGTGCGCGCGTGGACCTCGTGGTCGTCTTGCAGGCGTACGAGATGGCGATCGGCGCGGGGCTCCAGCGAGACAGCTCGATAGGGCGTGGCGGTGCGCGCGCGGAACTTGCGCGCCTGCGTCACCGCGCGGGTCGTCAGCTCCGAGCCGCTGATGCCGGCGGGGAAGCCGAGGTAGTTCTCGATCCGTCGCGACATGCCCGCCTGCCCGCCCAGCGCGGTGCCCTCGACGACGAGCGTCTCCAGCCCCTCCGATGCGCCGTAGACCGCGGCGCCGAGTCCGGCGGGACCCGCGCCGATCACGAGCAGGTCGACCTCCTCGCGCGGGGAGAGCTCCAGTCCGATCCCGAGCGCGCGCGAGACCTCGCCGGTGGTCGGGCTGCGCAGCTGCACCCCGCCGGGCAGTCGCACGAGCGGCAGCGTGTCGGCGTCGAGCGTCTCGATCAGCGCCGCCGCCTGCGGGTCGGCCGCGCCGCCTTCCCCGCGCCAGACGAACGGCAGGCGGTTGCGCCGCGCGTACTCGACCATCCGCCGCGTCGGCTCGGAGGAGCGCGGGCCGATCACCTCCATGCCCACGCCCGCCTGCTGGAGCGCCTCGCGGCGGGCCATGAAGCTCGCCATCAGCAGGTCGGCGAGCGGCGCGTCCTCGAACAGCAGCGGGCGCAGCGCCTCGCGCTCGACGGAGATGTAGCGCATCGGCTCGGTCGCGATCGCCGTCAGATAGGCCGTCTGACCCGTGAGGATGCCCATCTCTCCGAGGAATCCCGAAGCCCCGTGGCGGACCATCTCCCGTCCGGCCGCGTCCTGCACCGACACCTCGCCCTCGAGGATGGCGATGAACGGGAAGCTGCGGTCGCCCACGCTGAACAGCACCTCGCCGACCGCCGCCGTGCGTTCCTGCCCGCGTGCGCGCAAGGTCGCGAGCTGCGCAGTGGAGAGGACGGAGCTCGTGACGGATGACACCTCGCCTCCTATACCACACTCGCTTTCGTGCGATCCTCCCTCCGAGAGATCATGAGCAAGCACCTCGAGGGCAGGAACGCGATTGTCTACGGCGCCGGCGGCGGGATCGGGGCGGCCGTCTCGCGCACGTTCGCGCGCGAGGGTGCGCGCGTGCATCTCGTGGGACGCACGCGCGAGACGCTGCAGGCGGTGGCCGAGGAGATCGCCGCGACGGGCGCCGGCGCGGCCGAGGTGGCGGTGCTCGACGCGCTCGAGGAGGGGGCCGTGGACGAGCACGTTCAGCAGGTGGCCTCTAACGCCGGCAGCGTGGACGTGTCGCTGAACCTGATCGGTCGCGGCGACGTGCAGGGAGCGCCGCTGCACGAGATGGCAACGGAGGACGTGCTGCGCGCGGTCGTGAACGGGCTGCGCTCCAACTTCATCACCGCGCGCGCGGCCGCGCGGCGGATGGTGGGACAGCGCTCGGGCGTGATCCTGCACCTGAACAGCGCCTCGGGCGCGGGGGCGATGCCGGGCATGGGCAGCACCGGCCCGGCCGACGCGGCGACGGAGTCGCTGATGCGCTACATGGCCGCCGAGCTGGGGCCGCATGGGGTGCGCGTGTGCGGGATCTGGACGGCGGGCGTGGCCGAGACGCTGACGCCGGGCAAGCTCACCGATGTCGGTGGCGAGAGCGCGCCGGCGCCGCGCACCGCCGAAGAACTGATCGCCGGCATGGCGGCGCTGCGGCGCACTCCGAAACTCGCCGACGTCGCCGAGGTCGCGGCCTTCCTCGCCTCCGACAGCGCGGCGGGCATCACCGGCACGATGGTGAACGTCACTTGCGGCCTCGTGCTCAGGTGAGCCGCGCTGTGGCTCCCACTCTCAGTCGCTGACGCTCCGTCGCGACTGGACGTCGCTCGCCTTGGAGCGGCCCGCTGACGCTCCGCGGTGACGCCGAGAGATCGCCCGCGTGGCACGTAGCGTCCAAGTGCCGCTCAAGCCTGAGCGGCCTCGGGTTCGGCGCTCGCGCCCTCGGCGTGCACGGGCTGCGGGTCGAGCGCGACGCTTGGCGCGCGCGGCACGAGCCAGCCGGCTAGCAGGCACAGCAAGAGGAAGCCGGTGGCCATGACGAACGTCTGCGTGAAGCCCGTCACGGTGGGCTGCCCGGCGGACATGTGCGCGGCGATGAACGTCGCCGAGAGCTGACCGCCGAGCGCACCGCCGAGGGTGCGCATGACGGTGTTCATGCCGCTCGCCACGCCGGTCTGATGGGGGGAGACGGCCTGCACGATCAGGTTGCCGAGCGCCGCGAACGCCAGCCCGACCCCCACTCCGAGCAGTCCGGCTGCGATCAGCAGCTGGTAGGGCTGGCTGTGCGCGAACGCGAGCAGCGCGAAGGAGGCGGTGGTGAAGGAGGTTCCCGCGAGCAGCGCCGTGCGCGAGCCGAAGCGCGCGGAGATGCGTCCGGCGTAGAGGCCGAGGATCGTCATGCCGATCGTCGTCGGCAGCAGGTACAGCCCCGCGACGACCACCGAGGCGCCGAAGCCGAAGCCGGTGCTCTTGGGCAGCTGCGCGATCTGGGGGATGACGATGAACGACGCGTACATGCCCGCGCCGAGCAGGAACGCGGAGGCGTTCGTCGTCCAGACGCCGCGGATGCGCATCATCGTCATGTCGATCAGCGGGTTGGAGCTGCGCACCTCCACCGCGATCCAGGCCGCCGAGACGGCGACGCCGAGTGCCAGCAGGCCGAGCGTCTTGGCCGAGCCCCAGCCCCAGATGGTCGTCTGGCTGATGGCGATCAACACGATCGACATGCCCGCGGTCATCAGCGCCGCGGCGAGCCAGTTGACGCGCCCGGGCATGCGCACGGGCGACTCGGGGATGAAGCGCCAGGTGGCGATCGCCGCGACCACGGTCGGTATCAGCGGCAGCCAGAACAGCCAGTGGTAGTTGAGGTGCTCGATGATCAGGCCCGCGAGCACGATCCCCACGCCGCCGCCGACCCCGAGGATCGCCGACAGCAGGCCGATGCTCCCGGCGACGCGCTCGCGCGGGAACTCGTCGCGGACGATGCCGAAGGCGAGCGGGAAGATGCCGCCAGCGGCGCCCTGGATGAAGCGGCCGGCGACGATCACCCACAGCGAGCTCGACACGGCCGAGAGCAGCGTGCCCGCGGCGAGGATCACGAGCGTCCACATGAGCATGCGCTCCTTGCCGTACATGTCGCCGAGGCGACCGAGGATCGCGGTGCCGACGGAGGCCGCGAGCAGGTAGGCGGTGAGCAGCCACGTGGTCTCCGTCTCGCTCGCGCCGAGCGCGTGCTGGAAGGTCGGCAGCGCCGGCAGCACGGCCGAGCTGAGCATCGCGTAGGCGAGCCCGCCGAGCGCGAGCACGGCGAGGATCAGGCGCGGGTGCGTGCGGTCTGTGCTGGTTGCGGACATGCCTCGTCGCCGTCGGCGAGTGGCGGGTCGTTTCGCGACGGCGCGTTCAACTGTAGTGAGAGGTGCCGCGTGCCCGCCTCGCGTGGATGACGACTGATGAGCGAGTCGCGTCATATCTGTTTCTCGCGCGCGAGTTGCGGGGAGATATCGTGGTGATCGGCCACCCCTCACGACGTCAGGAGCTAGACATGACCGGCTCGACCCTCAGTCAAGACCACCATCCGACGTTGCGCCACGAGGAGCGCGAGGCGATCGGCGCCGAGCTGCAGGGCGTGCTCGTCGCGCTCATCGACCTCTCGCTGCTGGGCAAGCAGGCGCACTGGAACATCGTCGGCCCGAACTTCCGCTCCCTGCACCTGCAGCTGGACGAGCTGATCGACGCCTGGCGCCTGGCCGCGGACGCGGTCGCGGAGCGTGCGGTCGCGCTCGGCTATCAGCCCGACGGGCGCAGCGGCACGGTCGCGCAGCGCAGCGAGCTGGAGCCGCTGCCCGAGGGTCAGCTGCTCGACCGCGATGTCGTCGCGGCGTTCACCTCGCTGCTGACGGACGCGATCGGCGATATCCGCACGCGCATGGACCGTCTCGAGGACGTCGACGCGGTCACGGCCGACATCCTGCACGGGATCGTCGCGGGCCTGGAGGAGAACCTCTGGATGATCCGCGTGCAGGGAGCCTGAGCGACCTTGTTCGAGTAGCCCACGTCGCGTGTGACGAAACCGCGGGGCTGCCGGAGCACATCAATCCCCCTCGACGTGCACCTCGCGCAGCCGGTGGCTGTCGACGTCGTACACGAACCCCCGCACGCGATCGCGGTGGGGCAGGAAGGCCGAGCGGCGCACGCGCAGGATCGACTGGCGCACATCCGCGTCGACGTCGCTGAACGACTCGATCGCGAACGCCGGGGCGACGCCCGTCGCCTCCTGCAGCTCGGCGCGGAAGCCGTCGTCGGTGATCGTCTGCATGCCGCAGTTGGTGTGGTGGATCAGCATCACCTCGCGCGTGCCCAGCCGCCGCTGGGAGATCGCCAGCGAGCGGATCACGTCGTCGGTGATCACGCCGCCGGCGTTGCGCAGCACGTGCGCCTCACCGTCTCCGAGGCCCAGCGCCGCGAACACGTCAAGGCGCGAGTCCATGCACGTCACCACCGCCAGGTGCCGGCTCGGGCGCACGTCGAGATGGCGCTCAGCGAGCGAGGCGGCGAACTCGTGGTTGTTCGCGAGCAGCTCGTCGATCGTTTCCATGGGCCTCACCCTAAGGACCTGTCTCAAAACAGGCGGTGCGGTCGGGGCGTTCATGGACCAAGCTGGGCGGTGCGGGACGTTGAAGTGCGTGCTGGTGGCACGTGCGAGACGTCGCGTGCCGATCCAGCGCCGTGTCCAGGAGCGCATTCCGGGCGTGCCGCCTGTTTTGAGACAGGTCCTAAGACACCGCGCGTATATTTGGCCGATGCCCGGCTGCACGCCACTGCAGATGACACTGCTCCCGGGGGCCCGCGCGCTGCTGGCGCGCCACGCGCGCGAGCTGCCGCAGCGCGATGATCTCTGCGGGGCCTTCTGCGGCGCGCTCGCGTTTGCGGCCGCCGGCGTCAGCGCTGGGGCCGAGGGTGAGCCGATCGATCAGGACGCCGTCGCGCTGGCCGCCGGCAGCGTCGTCGGCGCGCACACCGATCTGGCGATCCTGCCCTTCGCCGAGACCGGCCGGCGCGACTACCGCCTGGAGCTGCCCGTCGTCGAGGACTCCTCCGTCTCGGGTACGACCGCCGCGGGCCTCGCGCGCGCGATCGAGGAGCTTGGCCGCGGAGGGCTCGCGGCGATCCCCTTGGGCGAACCCTGGACCGCTGCCACGCTCGACGGGCTGTTCGACCTCGCCGCCGCGCTCGAGCGCCCGGTGACGCTGCTCGCGAACCTCCACACACGCCACCTCTGGGGATCGCACCCCCGCGCGGATGAATTGCTCGCCTATCTGCTGGACGGCGATCCCGCCGGACCGGCGCCCGACTGGGAGGTTGGGCACTTCGTCTGCGTCTTCGGCCGCCTCGACGGGCCCGCCGGGAGCCTCTACGGCGTCGCCGACACCTACCCCTCGCTGGGCACGCGCGGCGTGCACCTGCAACCGCGCGAGCGCCTCGCCGCCGCGATCGCCCGCCGTGCGGAGCCGGCCGGGGGCGTGCTCGTCGTGGTCGACACCCGCGACGCGCCCGCCGTGCGCGACGGCGCGGGCGCGCTCGGGCTGGTCGAGGGCATCTGGGACAACGGCACCGTCACCCCCGACGCCGCGTCCGCGTCATGAGCCGCTGGGCGACTCGCTCCGGACGCCGCCAGCACAAACGGGCCGCCACGTCCATCTCGACCGCGAGCCCGCGATGAGCGCCACCGATCTCGTCGCGCTCGTCTGCTGCGATCTCGGCGCGATCGTGCGCGGGCGCGCGCTGCCGGCGGCCGATCTCGATGCGCACCTCGCCGAGGGCGTCGGCTGGGTGCCGGCCAACCACGCGCTCACGCCGCTCGGCCCGCTCGCCGAACCCTCGCCGTTCGATTCGACCGGCGATCTGCGCCTGCTGCCCGACGCGCGGACCCGCGTTCGCGTCGAGTCCGGCGCAGGCGATGCGGCGCTGGAGATGGTGCTGTGCGACATCGTCCAGACCGACGGCGACCCTTGGGAGTGCTGCCCGCGCACGTTCCTGCGCGAGGCCCTCGGCGAGCTGCGCGAGGAGCTCGGCCTCTCGCTCGTGGCGAGCTTCGAGCACGAGTTCCAGCTGCACGCCGACGAGCCCCCGGCGCTGCCGTTCTCGCTGGAGGAGCTGCGCCGCGCCGAGCCCTTCGCCGGCGAGGTCATGGGCGCGCTCGCGGCCGCCGGCGTGCAGCCCGAACGCTTCTTCGCCGAGTACGCCGCGCACCAGTTCGAGATCCCCGTGCACCCCGCCGATGGCCTAGCGGCCGCCGATCGCGCGGTCGTGTTCCGGGAGGTCGTACGCGAGACCGCCCGCCGCCATGAGCTGCGCGCGACGTTCACGCCGCTGCTGGCATCCGACGAAGCGGGCAACGGCGTGCACATCCACCTCAGCCTGCTCGACGCGGACGGGCGCCCGGTCCTCTACGACGAGGCGCGGCCGGGCTGCCTGAGCGAGCTGGGCGGGCGCTTCGCCGCCGGGATCCTCGCGCACGCCCGCGCGTTGAGCGCGCTGTGTGCGCCCAGCCCGGTATCGGCCGCGCGTCTGGCTCCGCACCACTGGAGCGCCGGCGCGGTCTGCCTGGGGCAGCGAAACCGCGAGACCCTCCTGCGCCTGCCGCCGCTCGTCTCACTCGGCGAGACCCACGGCCCGGGGGGCGCCACGGGCGCGTTGGGCGCCTCGAACGCTTCGGACGACGATTCCTTCGCGGGCCAGCTGCGGTTGGAGTACCGCGGCACCGACGCTGCCGCCAACCCGTATCTCGCGCTCGGGGCGATCGTGCGCGCGGGCATCGAGGGCGTGCGCGCCGAGCTGCCCGCGCCGGAGATCCTCGATCGCGACCCCGCCGGACTCGACGCCGGCGAGGCGGCCGCGTACGGCGTCGGCGCGCTGCCCGCCTCGCTTGCGGAGTCACTCGACGCACTCGCCGAGGACGCCGTCGCACGCGCGTGGATGACGCCGTTGATGTACGACGCCTACACGGCCGTCAAGCGCTTCGAGGTTGCCGCCTGCGCGGACATGGACGTCGAGGGGTCGTGCGTGCGCTATGCAGCCATCTACTGAGGCGATCGTGGGTACTGCGCGGATGCTTTGTCCTCAGTCGCTCGCGTACGTAGTACGCCACGCTCCCTGCGTCCGCTGGCCGATCTCCGATCGGTCGCTTGACCTACGACCGCCTCAGAGGCGTAGTGCCCGGATCGATGAGCGCTGAGTTGCTCGCGCGGCTCATCGCCGCCATCGAGCGCGAGCTGCCTCGCGCCGTGGAGTTGCGCCGGCGCCTGCACGCCTATCCCGAGCTGGCGCACTCAGAGCAGGAGACCTCCGCGGCGCTTGCCGCGGAGCTGCCCGTCGCCTGCGAACACGTCGCGGGGACCGGCCTCATTGCCCGTATCGGCGCTGGCGAGCGCGCGCCGGTGGCGGTGCGCGCGGAGCTCGACGGGCTGCCGATCGCCGAGCGCACCGGCGCGCCCTTCAGCGCCGATCCCGCCCTCGGGGCGATGCATGCGTGCGGTCACGACGTGCACATGGCTGCGCTCAGCGCGCTCGCCCGCGCGGCCCACGGGCTCGGCGAGAATAATTTGCCCGCACCGCTTCTGGCGGTGCTGCAGCCCAGCGAGGAGGCCTACCCCTCGGGGGCAGAGCAGCTCGTGGCGCCGCTGCGCGAGCACGCGCCCGCGGCAATCGTCGCCGCGCACGTGCACCCGGAACTGCCGTGGAACTCGCTCGCGCTCGATCCGGGCACGGTCAACGCCTCGTGCGATCTCTTTGCGATCACCGTCGAGGGTCGGCCCGCGCACGGCGCCTATCCCCATCGCGCACGCGACCCGATCCTCGCGCTCGCGGCGGTCGTCGTCGCGCTGCACGCGCAGCTCGGGCGGCGGATCGACCCGATCCACCCGGCCACGCTCACGGTCGGCGTGCTCGAGGGGGGCAGCGCCGAGAACGTCATTCCCGCACGCGCGTATGCGCGTGGAGCGCTGCGCGCATATCGCGAGCAGGACCGCCGCGAGCTGCGCGCGATGGTCGAGGAGGTCGTCGCTGGAGTCGCCGCCGCGCACGGCTGCCGCGGCACGGTCGAGCTGACGCCGGGCGAGCCCGCGCTGGAGAACGACCCCGCGATCGTCTCCCGCGCACGCGAGCTGCTAACGGACGCAGGACTGGTCCTCGCGCCCGAGTGGCGCTCGGCCGGTTCGGATGACTTCGCCTTCTTCTCAGCCCTGCACGTACCCCTCGCGATGGGCTTCGTCGGTCTCGACGGCGCGCCCGGGTTCGCGCCGCGCCCGCTGCACCACCCCGAGCTGCTCGTTCCCGACGCCGCCGTCGGCGCCGTTGCGCGCGCGCTGGCGGTGCTGTATGCGGCCGTGACGGCGCCACCCTGAGCCGACACGACCCTGCCCTGTACAGCTCGCCACGTTCAAGTACATGTGTCGCTATCTCGCGCTACTGTGAGCGCGTGTTCGACGAGGCGCTGATAGCCGAGGCCGGCAAGCGACTGTTGAGGGCCGCTCCACCACAAACGCGGGTGATCCTGTTTGGCTCCCATGCAAGGAGCGAAGCCGGAAAGCACAGCGACCTTGACTTCCTGGTGATCGAGCCCTCGGTCGAGGATGTGATCGACGAGTCTGTGCGGTTGCGCAGAGCGCTGCGTGGCCTGGTCATTGCGGCTGACATCATCGTGGTGAGTGAGGATGAAGCCGAGGCTTGGGGTGATGTGCACGGGACCGTGATTCACGCAGCGCTTGCCGAGGGCCGTCCTCTGGCGGCCTGATGGCTGACTCCTACCAACTCGCGGGAGGGCTGCTGGGGCTGGCGTGCGACGATGAGTTCATGGCGAGGTCGTTGCTCCCGATCGAGGGAGTCACGGATGCCGGGCTTGGTTTCCATACGCAGCAAGCAGTCGAGAAGGCGGTGCTGGCGCTGCGAGGCGTGGAGTTTCCTTACACGCACGATCTCGACGCGCTCCTGGAACTCTGTCAAGTGAATGACGTCTGCGTGCCTGAGGATCTAGCCGAGGTGGGTTGTTTGTCGCCCTTCGCCGTTCGGTTGCGTTACGGCACGGTCCCTTCAACCAACCTGGATCGCGACCGGGCGTTGCGCTGGGCCGACGCTGCCGTGAAGTGGGCGAGGGGCATCGTCGAACCGACCGACGATGCGCAAGCTCCCGCCTCGTCCGGCTGAGCTCGCTCGCGCGCGGGTCACGGCCATCCTCACCGCCAATTTCGAGCTCGGCGTCCCCGATCGGACATAATCCCCGCCGTGCGCGCCGTCCAGATAGTCGATCTCACCGGTCCCGACTCCGCCCTGGCGGTGGACGAGGTGCCAGAGCCGGCCTCGCCGCCGCAGAGCATGCTCACCCCTGGCTCGGGCGTGCTCGTCGAGGTCCATGCCGCGGGCGTCTCGTTCCCCGAGGTGCTGCAGACCCGCGGCCAGTACCAGATCAAACCGCCGCTGCCGTTCGTCCCCGGCAGCGAGATCGCGGGCATCGTGCGCGAGGCGCCCGCCGACGCGGCCGTGAAAGCCGGCGATCGCGTCGCGGCCTTCTGCGCGCTCGGCGGCTTTGCCGAGCTGGCGGTCGCGCCCGAGTTCCTCACCTTCCCGCTGTCGCAGCGACTCGACTACGCGCAGGGCGCGGGACTGATCCTCAACTACCACACGGCCTACTTCGCGCTGGTCACGCGTGGGCGCATGGTCGCGAGGGAGACCGTGCTCGTGCACGGCGCCGCGGGGGGTGTCGGCACGGCCGCGCTGCAGGTCGCCCGCGGTTTCGGTGCGCACACGATCGCGGTCGTCTCCAGCGATGAGAAGCAGCGCGTCGCCGAAGCGGCCGGCGCCGAGACCGTGCTGCGTACCGATGGTCCCTGGAAGGACGAAGCCAAGGAGGCCTCCGGCGGCGGCGTGCACCTCGTGCTCGACCCCGTCGGCGGCGATCGCTTCACCGACAGCCTGCGCAGCCTGCGCGAGGAGGGCCGCGTGGTTGTGGTCGGCTTCACCGGCGGCTCGATCCCCGAGGTTCGCGTCAACCGGCTGCTGCTCGCCAACACCGAGGTGATCGGGGCGGGCTGGGGCGGCTATGCGATGGCGCGCCCCGAGCTCTGCCGCGAGATCGGCCGCGCGCTTGACCCCTTGATCGAGGCCAGCCACGTCGCGCCGATCGTCGGCGCTCGCTTTCCGCTCGAGCGCGCCGGGGAGGCGCTGCGCGAGATCGACGAGCGCCGCGCCACCGGCAAGGTCGTCCTCGACGTCCGTCCGGACTCCGATCCCGATCGCCTGGACTCCGACCTTCCGGAGTCGGAGCGCCCGGGCTCCGACCGCCCCGACTCCGACTGAGCGGCTGCCGGGCGCCGAGCGGCAATGGACTTCGCCCACTCCCCGCGCACGCTCGAGCTGCTCGAGCGTCTCACGGCGTTTCACGAGCGCGAGATCGCCCCGCGGGAGGAGGCCTACCATCGCGAGGTTCTCGCCAGCACCGACCCCTGGGCGAGCGTCGCCCCGGCGATCGAGGAGCTGAAGGGACTCGCGCGCGAGCAGGGACTGTGGAATCTGTTTCTGCCTTCCGGCGCGAGCTTCGCCGGTGAGCCGATCGGCGCGGGGTTGACGAACGTCGAGTACGCGCCGCTGGCCGAGCGCATGGGCCGTTCGCTGATCGCGAGCGAGGTCTGCAACTGCAACGCTCCCGACACCGGCAACATGGAGGTGCTGCTGCACTTCGGCTCCGACGGGCAAAAGGAGCGCTTCCTGGGGCCGTTGCTCGATGGGAAGATCCGCTCGGCCTTCTGCATGACCGAGCCCGAGGTCGCCTCCTCGGATGCCACGAACATGCAGGCCACGGCGGTGCTCGAGGGCGATGAGGTCGTGCTCGACGGGCGCAAGTGGTGGAGCACCGGCATCGGCCATCCCGCCTGCGAGGTGCTGATCTTCATGGGGCTCACCGATCCCGAGTCCGACCGCTACCACCAGCACTCGATGGTGCTCGTGCCGCTGCCCACGCCCGGCGTGAAGGTCGAGCGGATGCTCTCCACGATGGGCTTCCACGACGCGCCCGGCGGCCACGGCGAGGTCTCGTTCAGCGATGTGCGCCTGCCCGCGAGCGCGATCGTCGGTGGCCCCGGACAGGCGTTCGCGATCGCCCAGGCGCGCCTGGGTCCGGGGCGCATCCACCACTGCATGCGCCTGATCGGCCTCGCCGAGCTCGCGCTGCAGCTGGCCTGCGTGCGCGCGGGCGAGCGCGTCGCCTTCGGCAAGCCGCTCGCGAACCTCGGCGGCAACCGCGAGCGCATCGCCGACGCGCGCATCGCGATCGACCAGGCGCGCCTGCGCGTGCTGCACGCCGCCTGGCTCGTCGACGCCGCCTCGCCCGAGGCGCTCGGCGCGGTCTCGCAGATCAAGGTCGCCGTGCCGAACATGGCCCAGCGGGTCGTGGACATGGCGATCCAGCTGCACGGCGGCGCGGGCCTCTCCGACGACTTCCCGCTCGGCGCCGCCTGGACGATCGCCCGCGCGTTGCGCCTGGCCGACGGACCCGACGAGGTCCACCGCGGCGTCGTCGCGCGCCTGGAGCTCGCGCGCCACGGCATCGGCAAGTGGGGCTCCTGAGCGGCTCGGGCCCTCCCGGCTCAGAGCCCCTCCCAGCTCTCGGAGTCCCTCCCGGCTCGGGCCCTCCCGGCTCAGAGCCTCTCCTCAGAGCCCCCTCTCAGAGTCCCTCCTGGTTCAGGGCTCGCCCGAGAACTGAGTCGGCGCGCTCGGCTCCTGTGCCGACTGGCCAAAGCCCGTCCGCCGCGCTCGCCCCGCGCCGACGTTGCTGACGATCACCGCGACGATCGTGACGAGATACAGCTGCCCGAACAGCGCCTCGAGCACCGCGGTCATGCGCGCGGCGGGCACGATCGGCGCGATGTCGCCGTAGCCGACCGTGGCCAGCGTGATGAAGCTGAAGTACACCTCTTCGGGATGTTTTTCCGGGCCGAGATGACTCAGCACCGGGCCGGTGACGATCTCATCCAACACGCCGAACACGAACGCGAAGATGAGTCCCGCCAGCAGGTAGATGGTCAGCGCCCACATCACCGAGTGCAGCGTCACCCGCCGCTCGACGCGGATGCCCGTGACCACGCCGCGCGCGACGATCACCGCGCCCACCACGGCGAGCACGCCGCTCAGGCCGAACATGATCGCGCGCTCGGACTGCCCGCGCGGCCCGGCGATCGTCGCCGCGATCATCCCGAGGGCGGCGATCCCGACGAGCAGCCCCAGGCGCTGCCACTGCGCGCGCGAGGCGTCCTCCGCGAACAGCGCCGTGACCACCAGCACGGCCATCAGCAGCGATTGCGCGAGCAGCGCGGCGGGCGTGTCCGGCAGCAGCATCTGCGCGCCGGTCGAGAGGATCGCCAGCGCCAGCACCGGACCGTAGCGGTAGCTCCCCTTCAGCTCGGCGACATTGCGCGCGGCCTTCGCCGCGCGTTCTCCCCGCGCAGCCGATCGCCGTACCGGTGGGTCGGCCCCGTCGCCGTCCCCATCGCCATCCGCGTCCCCATCACTGCGCATCGGCTCAGATTAAGCTTCTCATCGGACCTGATAGAAACCCTCACGGCATGAGAGTCATCGGCGCGGGACTTCCACGCACGGCCACGACCACGCAGATGGTCGTTCTCGAGCAGCTCGGATTCGGGCCCTGCTACCACATGCGCGACCTGCTGGGCGACCTCGAGACGGGCCTGCCGCTGTGGGAAGCCGCGGCCGAAGGCAAGGCCGACTGGACGCGGATCTTCGGCGCGGCGCAGTCGACCGTGGACTGGCCCTCGGCCCGTTACTACGCCGAGCTGATCGAGGTCTATCCCGACGCCAAGGTGCTGCTGTCGGTGCGCGACGGCGAGTCGTGGGTGCGCAGCATGCGCAAGACCGTCTGGGGCCTCTTTCACGGTGATTCGGTGATCCACCACGTCTCCTCGGCGCGCACCGTCATCGATCCGCTGTGGCGCCGTTACATCGCGCTGATGGACGGGATGAACTGGGACGAGCAGACGGGGGCGATGGCCGGCGACACCTACTCCGATGAGGGCCTGATCGCCGTGATGGACCGCTGGAACGAGACGGTCAAAGCGACCGTGCCGGCCGAGCGCCTGCTCGAGTGGTACCCGAGCGACGGCTGGGAGGAGCTGTGCGAGTTCCTTCAGGTCGACGTCCCCGCCGAGCCCGTGCCCCATCTGAACGACACCCAGGCGTTTCGCGAGGGCATCATCGGGGGCTCCCTCGGAGCTCTCAACGAGTGGTGGGACGCCCGCGATCGTCCCGCCGAAAGCCTGCACGGCGCGCAGCTAAGTTGATCCGCGTTCGCCGACATGGTCGCTGCGATCGTCTTCGGCGCGCGCCGCGGGAGCGCCACGATGGCTGACCTGCTCACGAGCATCCGCGCGGAGATCGAGGCCCGCCTGCGCGAGCTCGAGCCGGCGATCGCCGAGTTCGAGCAGCTGAGCACCGCCGCGCAGGCGCTGACCGCGGAAGGCCGCGGCTCCCCCGCGCCCGCCAAACGCGGACGGCCGGCCGGAACAAAAACCGCCAAACCCGCCAAACCCGCCGCGCACACGCCGACGGGGGAGGCGGTCCTGGCGGCGCTTGAGCACGGCTCGCACACGGTCGCCGAGCTCGTCCTCGTTAGCGCTCTGCCGGCCGGGGAGATACGCGAGAGCCTGAGGCAGCTGCGCAAACGTAAGGCGGTCGTGAAGACCGATCGCGACGGCAGGTCCGCCTACGCGCTGCCGACTCCCGCGGCGTAGCGTCTAGCGCGCCTCGACGGGTACAGCCGCCGCGACGGGCCGTTTGCGAGCGATGCGCCCGGCCTCCTTGCCGCCGAGGAAGGGCGCCAGCGCGACATACACGAGCTGCGGCGCGAGCTCGGCGATGTCCTGCACGTGCTCGTGCTCGATGTGGTTGTGCAGCACCTGCCAGATGCCGCCGGCGATCGCCTCGGGCGCGATCCCCGGAACCGAGCGCGCGGATGCGTAGTGGTAGCCGGGCTGCAGGTAGGCGGCGAACGCGTGCATGCCCGTGTCGCGAATTTCGATCGCAAGCGGACTGGCGGCGAACGTGTCGACGACCGTCAGGTGCGCGTGCGCGGGCTCGGAGGCGAGGTAGTCAAGCAGCGCTCGGAGGCCGGCCGCGACCCCCATCGGCCAATCCTCGCCCTGGGTTTCGTACGCTTGCACGGTGATGCGCAGCGCCTGGTGCAGGCCGACCTTCTGCGCCCCGAGGAAGGCGTCGTCCTTGGTGGGGTACATCTCGTAGAAGGTCTGGTGGGAGACGTTCGCGCGCCGGGCGATCTCGGGGATGGTCAGTCCCTGCAGGCCCTTCTCGGCGACGATCGCGGCGGTCGCGTCGACGATCCGCTCGCGCTGGTTTTTGACGATGAACTGGCGCGGGAGGTCGTGGCGCCCGCTCGGCAGCCGCCCCTCGGCCTGGCGCGCGCGCTCAGAGGCCTGCAACTCGGCGTGATCCTCGTCGGCCTGTTCGTCGCGCGTGGTGTCGCCATCGTCATGGGCGTGCCCGCGTGTGCTGAGACCGGCGGGCGTCTTCGCGGGGTAGGACTCCGCCCACGCGGCGAGTTCGTCCGCGAGCCCGGGCAGCGCGTGGGCCTGACCGCGGCGCAGGCGTGCGGCGGTGACCTCGCGGATGCCTCCGAGGATCACTTTCACCGTGAGGTCGGCATTCTGCGCTTTGCCCGCCTTCGCGCCGGAGCCGTTGGCTGAGCGGCTCCCGGCGATGCTCTGCTCGAGCGCCTGCAGCGTGCGATTGCGGCGCTCGAGCGCCTTCGGTCCCGCACCGAAGGCGCCGAGCACCATCAGCGATACGGCCTCCGGCTCGGCCGCAGCCAACTCGGCGAAGGCTCGCATCGCTCTGCGCAGGCGCTCTCCCGGTGAGCCCTGCGTTTCGTAGGCCGCCATGATCGTGCCCGCCGTGCGCTTGGCGATCTCGTCGTAGGCGGCCAGGAACAGCTCTTCCTTGTCGGCGTACAGGCTGTAGAAGGTCGGGCGTGAGACGCGCGCGAGCTTCGTCAGGTCGAGGATCCGCACGGCCTGATAACCACGCTGGGCGATCAGCTCGATCAGCGCCGTCTGCAGGCGTTCGCGCTGATCGCGGCGCACCTCTTCCGGGTCCAGGCCGTGTGCGCCGGTCGGCAGGCGCCGGTAACGACCGGACCCCCCGGTCGTCACCCCCCTGTTGGCGCCGTGTTCCCGACTCGCGCTCGCCGGCTCCTGCTTGCCGTCCCCGCGAGCGTCCTGCGCGTCCCCCCGGACGCTTTTCGACGCAGGCTTGCCGCCCCGCGCTCCCGTCGCGATCCCCTGTTTGGCTGGTTTTGTTGAAGCCCCTCGCGCCGACATGCCTGCCTCCGAAAACCTCTATTTGACATCGAGCCAGATCAGAGTATCAAAGTTGCGAAGGGGCGGTCAAGGCCAGAGCGCACGCAAGGCTCTCGACGTCTGCCTGCGCGAGCGACCGAGGACAAAGCACCGCGAAGCACTCACGGCCTCCTAACTCTTGATCGTGGGGGAGGTACCGATCGCCGCGCCGGCGGCGTTCAGCGCCTGGACCGCGACGTAGGCCGCGGGTCCGGGGGTCGCGATCGTCGTCTCGAAGCCGCTCTTCGGTGCGCTTGCCACCGCTGTGAGCTGGGTGGGTGAGGGTCCCGCGAGCACGCGCCAGCTCGCGACTTCGGTGGCGCCGTTCCAGCTCGCATACACGTTCACGGGCCCGCCCGAGGAGGGCGCGCTCGCGGCGATCGCCGGCGGGGCTGCGGGTGTGCCCGCCCAGGGGAAGCGGTAGGCGCGGTAGGTCTGGTAGGAGCCGTGCCAGTGCGCGTCGTAGAGCATTTGCCCACCGGAGCTGAATTCCGAGAAGTAGGGCTCGGAACCCCAGCCGACGAAGATGCTCGCATTGGGCATCGTCTGGACGCTGCCCTGGCTGCCCGAGGAGAGCGCCGTGGGGTGCTCGTAGCGGGCGAGCAGCGTGTCGGTGCCGGCGTGCGCGTTCACCGACAGGAAGATCGCGCGCGACTGGGGATGGACCTTCGGCACGGCGCCGTTGTCGAACAGGCTGATCGTGCCGTTGGACTGCACGGTCGCGTCGTGCTGGAACGCGGTCGCGGCGCCGTTCAGGAGCTTGACGTTGCTGTGCTTGCCGCCGATCCGCATCCCGATCTGCCCGGTGGTCGTGTTCAGTTCGTACAGCGCCCACGTGTTGCGCGCGCTGATCAGCGTGCTGCCACCGATCGAAGATCGGCCAGCAAGCTGGTCGATCGAGTTGATGTGAAAGAAGTCGAACGGCCACTGGGTGGTGACGCCCTCGGGGGAGCTGTAGGACTCGCTCAGCGCGACGTGGTCGAGGCTGTGCCACTCGCGCCGCACGAGGCCGGTGGCCATGTCGATTTCCTCGAACACGCTGTCGGTGACCGCGCCGCCGCTGGGGCCGCCGACGGCGGAGAGGTTGCAGTCGATCGGGTTGAACACGGTCAAAAGGGCGGTGCCCCGCGGGGTGATGTGGAAGTCGTGCAGGTCGGCCTTGTAGCCGTTGCCCGCGTGTACGCGCCCGAGCTGCTGGTAGGTGTTCGAGTAGATCATCTCTTCGCCCTCGCCGAACCCCTGCGGGGGGATGTAGCCCTGCCACCAGGTCAGCACCGGACGGCCGTTGTATTGCTGCACCTGCAGGTTGGTCGCCTCCGTTTCGCCGGGCAGCGGATCGAACCACACCAGTTCTCCGGATTCGTTGAAGATCTCCGGCCCGCTGGGTCCCGGTCCCCCGTAGGGCGCGGTGAAGATCTCTCCGGGCGCGGTCCCGCCGGCGTGCGTGCTCACGGCGAGCACCGGCGGCTGCAGTGTGGGTGCGGAGTGGAAGTGCTGCTCCTCGTTGTAGTCCTTGGCTACCGCCGCCGAGGGCGTGTAGGTGAGCGCGTCCTGGTGGGCGATGACGAAATGGTAGGTGAAGGCGCTTGTGTGACCCGAGCTCGAGCGCACCCGTCCGCGCACGGTCACGGTCTCACCCGGGGTGAAGGGATGCGAGGGGACAAAGCTCGCTCCGTCTCCCTGGGAGTAGGCGCGCAGCTTGCCGGAGTGCGAGCCGCTGCTCGAACCGCGGGCGCTGACCGCGCTCAGCGCGCTCGCGGGGGCGCCCAGCAGGCTGATCTGCGTGCGCGCCGAGGCATCGTAGGAGTCGGGCAGCGGGCTCACCGCGAGGCTTGTCCCGGGCAGCACCGCGGAACGATTGAGCTGTGAGGGCACGCACTGCGAGGCGTTCGGCGCGGTGTAGGCGGCGTCCTCGGCGGCGATGCGCCGCTCGCCGAACGCCAGCGCGCCGGCGCTCGAGACGACGACCAGCAGGCCGCCGACGATCAGGACTCGGCGCAGACGCCGATGGGTGTGTTCGTGTGCGGGACTCACGTTCTCGCGGGCCACTCGCCCGGCCGGTCGATCC
Organism: Solirubrobacteraceae bacterium; assembly: GCA_036495605.1. GTDB lineage: Bacteria > Actinomycetota > Thermoleophilia > Solirubrobacterales > Solirubrobacteraceae > Palsa-744. Next base: position 3,029 of record DASXMO010000101.1, on the reverse strand, counting down.
TACGACACGCGCTCCCCGTAGGAGTTGCTGCACGAACCCGCGCGCGAGCGTAAGAACTTACGAATGACTCCCAGGCAGGGCTCGGCCGCGACGCTTTTTCTGAGGACGGGGGGCAAGCGGGGCGAGGACGCAGGGAGCGTGGCGTACTTGGTACGCGAGCGACTGAGGACAAAGCATCCGCGTCGCTTCCCGGCCTCAGAAAACGGGGGTCTCGCGGTAGTCGCCGAATACTTGCTGAAGAGACTCAACGATCTCCCCCTCGCTGGCGCGGGCGCGGGCGCAGTCGAGCAGCGCCGGCATCAGGTTGCGGTCGGGATTGGACGCGTCCTCGCGCAATGCCGCGAGCGTGCGCTCGACCTCGGCGCCGTCGCGTCGCGCGCGTGCGGACTGCAGGCGGTCGATCTGCTTGCGTTCCACGGCGGGGTCGACGCGCAGCGTGGGGATCGGCTCCTCGTCGGCCTGCGTGTAGCGGTTGACGCCCACGACGACGCGCTCCCCTGCGTCGATCTGCTGCTGCAGCTCGAAGGCCGCGTCGGCGATCTCGCGCTGGGGGAAGTTGGACTTGACCGCCTGCACCATCCCGCCGAGCTCGTCGATCTTGGCGAAGTACTCATAGCTTTGGCGCTCCATCTCGTCGGTGAGCGCCTCGACGTAGTAGGAGCCCCCGAGCGGGTCGGCGGTGGCGGCGACGCCGGTCTCGTGGGCGATCACCTGCTGGGTGCGCAGCGCGACGCGCACGGCGTCCTCGGTCGGCAGCGCGAGCGCCTCGTCGTAGGAGTTGGTGTGCAGCGACTGGGTGCCGCCGAGCACGCCCGCGAGCGCCTCGACGGTGGTGCGGATGATGTTGTTCAGCGGCTGCTGGGCGGTCAGTGAGACGCCGGCGGTCTGGGAGTGAAAGCGCATCAGCCACGAGCGCTCGTTGCGCGCGCCGAATGTTTCGCGCAGCTCGCGAGCCCAGATACGCCGCGCGGCGCGGTACTTGGCGATCTCCTCGAAGAAGTCGATCTGGGCGTTGAAGAAGAACGACAGCCGCGGCGCGAACTCGTCGACATCGAGGCCGCGCGCGATCGCCTGCTCGACGTAGGTGAGGCCGTCCTTGAGCGTGAACGCGAGCTCCTGCTGGGCGGTCGCGCCGGCCTCGCGGATGTGGTAGCCGGAGATCGAGATCGGGTGCCAACGGGGGGTGTTGCGGGTGCACCACTCGATCATGTCCCCGCATAGGCGCATCGCGGGGTCGATCGGGAAGCACCACTCCTTCTGGGCGATGTACTCCTTGAGGATGTCGGCCTGGATCGTGCCCGACAGGCGCTCGGGTGGCACGGCGCCGCCGGCGCCGTCGCCGTCGAGCTCGGCGGCGGCGACGTAGTAGGCGAGCATGATCGCCGCGGGCGCGTTGATCGTCATCGAGACGCTGACCTGGCCGACGTCGATGCCGGCGAAGAGCGTCTGCATGTCATCGAGCGTGTCCACGGCCACGCCCTCGCGTCCGACCTCCCCCAGCGAGCGGGTGTGGTCGGAGTCGTGGCCCATCAGCGAGGGCATGTCGAAGGCGGTCGAGAGCCCGGTCTGGCCGTGCTCGAGCAGGTAGTGGAAGCGCTCGTTGGTCTCCTCGCTGGTGCCGAACCCGGCGAACTGGCGCATCGTCCACAGCCGTCCGCGGTACATCGACTCGTACACGCCGCGCGTGTATGGATAGGAGCCAGGTCGCCCGATCGGGTCCTGGGGACCGCCGATGCCGGCCGGCAGGTCGGCCTCGGTGTACAGCTCTCGCACCGGCTCACCGGATAGGGTCCGGTCGCCGGCCCGCTCGTCCGCCGCGGGCGGGCGTGAGGTCGCAGCATCTACAGCCATGTCCCGAGATCGTACCGGCCACCACCGTCTGCTCCGTGCGCTCGTGCTCGCGTGCCTCGCCCTGCCCGCGCTCGCGGGGTGCGGGGGATCGGGCTCGACGGCCTCCTCGACGGCCTCCTCGACGGGCGCCGATGCGAAGCCTCTGCGCCAGGCGACGCTGATCCTCGACTTCACCCCCAATGCGGTGCACGCTGGTATCTATCGGGCGCTGGCGGCCGGCTATTACCGTGCGCAGGGCATCGATCTGCACGTGGTCAGCCCGAGCGCGACGACCGACACGCTGAAGCTGATCGACGCCGGGAGCGCGCAGTTCGGGCTCGCCGACGGCAGCGACGTTGCGGGGCTGATCGCCCAGGGCGGGGACGCGCGCGCGGTGATGGCGATCGCGCAGCGCCCGCTCGGGGGGCTGATCGCCTCGGCCTCCGCGCATCTGAGCTCACCCGCGCAGCTGCAGGGGCGCACGGTCGGAATCACGGGGGTGCCCTCAGATACGGCGGTGCTCGACACCGAGGTCGCGCACGCGGGCGGGAATCCGCGCCGGGTGCACGTGGTGACGATCGGCTTCAACGGTGCACAGGCGCTCGCGGCCGGGAGGATTGCCGCCTTCACCGGGTTCATCCCCGACGACGGCGTGCAACTGTAGGTCAGCGGCCATCCGATCACGGCGTTTGCGCTCGACCGCAATGGCGGGCCGGCCTATCCGGGGCTCGTGGCGTTCACGACACGTCGCTTGATCGCCTCCGACCCGGCGCTCGTGCGCGGGTTCGTGGCGGCGACGGTGCGCGGCTACGAGGACACGCTGGCCGATCCGCGGCGCAGCCTGGACGAGCTGCTGCAGGCCAACCCGACGCTCCAGCGGAAGTTCGCGCGCGCGTCGCTGAGCGTCTACCTGCCGCTGTTCGCCGGCGCGGGCGCCGGCGCCGGCGAACAGGGCGCCGCGGGGGTGCCGTTCGGTGCGCTGGTCCCGGCGAACGTGCGGGCGATGTCGAACTGGATGCTCGCGAACCACCTGATCTCGACGCCGGTGCCGCCGGCTCGCTACGCCACCGACGAGTTCGTGCCCGGCGCCTGAGCGTCGCGTGTTCCCGCCATAGAGGCACAAACGCAGACCATTTACTTGACAGTTCGGCTAAGCCGAAGCGTTCCCTTGACAAATGTGCGGGGCGGCGGAACCATGG
>DASXMO010000100.1:0-3810 GCA_036495605.1 Solirubrobacteraceae bacterium | reverse complement strand
TGACCGGGACCGACGGTTGGTCCCGGTCTATTAGTACGTCGGACGTCCGTTACCCTACTTTCCGTGTGGCGTGGCGGGGGAAATAATTTCACACGGTCATCCGTGTAACCCAGCTGTTCGATCTACCTCATGTGGCTGCGCCTGGACCCGGCAGGACGTCCACGTCACCGGCGTGCATCGGCTCGCCGCACTGAGCACAACGCAGGTCGACGCCGCTGATCTCGCCGCATGCGTGGTGGCGGTAGAGCACCGGCGGGCCGGCCTCGCCCGCGAGCCACTTGTCGCCCCAGCGGGTCATCACCATGAGCAGGTCGACCAGATCGACGCCCTTGTCGGTCAGGCGGTACTCGTAGCGCAGGGGACGCTCGCTGTAGGGGACCTTCGTGAGGATGTCCTCGCCGACGAGCCGCTCCAGGCGCGCAGAGAGAACGTTGCGGGCCACGCCCAGGTCGCGCTGCAGCGCGTCGAAGCGGCGCACGCCGAGGAACACGTCGCGCAACACGAGGAACGTCCAGCGCTCGCCGACCAACTCCAGCGTGCGAGCGATCGAGCAGTTCTGATTGCCGTAGTCGGACCCAAGCATCCCATAAGCACGATATCACTACTTAGTTGCATGAAGAAACGCTGCTGTTCCTAGGTCCAGCGGACCCATCCCGCGAGGCTCACACGGGCCTCTTGGGATGGGCCGCCTTGGACTCGAGATGCCTCAGTGCAGCGACATGTTCGGCTCGCCGGAGGAGTTCAGGCCCGTGCCGGAGATACTGCAGGTGCCACCCTTGGGCGTGCCGGAGTTGTAGGCCTGGGTGGCACAGTTGCGCAGCGCCAGCTGCGCCCAGTAGTTCGGGTGCAGATCTTCTTGGATTTCATACGGCGGGAACAGGCCGGTGACGGTGCGCACCTGGTTGATCCACTCCGTTTTGTCGACCGCGCCTGAGGATTTCCATGACGAAAGGCCCTCTTCTTCGAGCAGGCCGACGCCTTTTTCGCACAGCCGCCGACCGTTGAAGGCGGAGGAGAGCTGCATGTACTTGATGTTCGTCAGGCCTGTTTTTTCGCCGGCGCCGAACACGGAGCTATCGATCGTGGGCAGCGCGTAGGAGTTGGCCCAGTTGGCGTCTTCGTTCCAGAACCCGCAGCCGCCGACTTCCTGACGGGTGTAGCCGCTCTGGGCGTAGCGGAACCCGGAACCGTTGGGGATCGGCGAAGGGTAGTCCTGCAGCAGGATCGTGTACTGGCTGGTGGTGTAGCCCGCTTCGCTCATCGCTTTGGCGACGTTTTCGATCCCGCCCTTGATCGCGTTGGTCTGGCTGGTGATGTTCGACGAGGTGAAGTTTTCGAGCACCGAGGAGCTGTTCTTGCAATAGGACGGCCACCATTCGGGGGTCAGCAGGAAATCCTCGATGCAGGTCTGCACGATCGAGGCGAAGTTGTAGTTGTTGCCGCCGATCGAGATCGCGACGAGCTTCACGTTGTGGCTCGCGGCGAAGTGCTCGAGCATCAGCGCCTGGCCTTCGTGCCCGCCCGAGTTGTAGAAGTCGAGGCCCGGCTTGAAGTCGCCTTCGGAGGTGAAAGAGGAGGTCTTCGCGCCCGAGCACGCGAGGTTCTCGCCGTTGACCCCGCCGCCGATGTAGACCTCGGCCGATTGCGAACGATGGCAGCCGGGGATCAGTTCGGCGGTGTGGCCGGAGTTGTCGTAGTAGGCCGTTTCGCCGAGCGCGTCGGTTTTCGAGGAGCTTCCGTTGGTGTTCCCGGCCCACCGTCCTGCCTCGCCGGAGATGTAGGAGTCGCCGAGGCTCGCGACCCAAGGAGAGCCTTCGCCGGGCCCTTCGGCGTGCGCGGGTATTGCGGTGATGGCGCCGAGGCCGCATGCCAGAGCGCAGGCCAGCAGCGCGGCGATGAGCAGCGCGCTGACGCCGCCCCTCGCCTGAACGCCGCGGACGGTCGTGGTGCATGTCATCTTGATCTCCCTCCAGAGTGCGCACCGCGCTCACCGCGGGCGCTGTCGGCGCGACCCTACCTCGAAGAGAAAATCTAATCAACAGAAAATGGACAGATGTTGGGAACTGTTTCCAGCTCCTACACCTCTCCGAAAGGGCCGGAATGGCCCCTCGTCGCGCTCCGGCGCTCTGCGGGCGCCAGCCCGGCCCCGCCACCCGCCGCCGCGGCGAACTCCGCCTTTACGCCTCGCCGCCGGCCGCGCTGCGTGCGGGCACCTCGCCCCAGAGCTGCTCCAGCCGGTAGTACTCGCGCGTGGCGGGCGTGAAGATGTGCACGACCACGTCGAGGTAATCCATCAAGATCCAATCTCCGCGGCTGAAGCCCTCGACACGGCGCGGCAACGTTCCGTGCTCGCGCTTGCAACCCTCGAGGATCCCGTCGTGGATCGCTTTGGTCTGGCGCTCGGTGTTGCCGGTGCAGATGAGGAACCAGTCGGTGTAGCCGAGCACGTCGCGCAGGTCGAGCTCGAGCACCTCGCCGGCCTTCTTGTCGGCGGCATACCGCACGATCTCCGCGAGCAGCTCACCCGAGCGTGGCGCCTCCTCGGCGCTCATGCCGCACCACCACCGACGCTCGTAGCGGGACTCTGCGTGCGATAGAGACCGTGCTTGGCGATGTAGTCGGAGACCCGGTCCCCCACCAGTTCGACGACCGGCTCCCCCGCGAGTACCCGCCTGCGCACGAGCGAGGAGGAGATGGCGACGGGAGTCATCCGTAGTGTGATCAGGTGCTGTCCCGGTTCAGCGCCCCTTTCGGACGATGCCAGCAGAGGGTCCAGCGCTGCCTTGATCTCGCCCAGATCAGACCCATCGCGCTGGGCGACGGCCACGCGTGCGGTCATTTCGAGCAGTCGCGCGGGTTCGCGCCAGCCCGGCAGCGTAAGCGCGGTGTCGGCTCCCACGATCAGCGTCAGCTCGGCGTCGGGATAGGAGTCATGGATGGCCTGCACGGTAACCACGGTATAGGACGTTCCCCCGCGCTCGATCTCGAGCGCCGAGGTCTCGACGCCGGACTCCTCGGCGACCGCGAGTCGACACATCCGCAGGCGGTGCTCGGGACCCGGGTCGTCTTTGACCGCGGGCTTGTTCGGGGCGTGGTTGGCGGGCATCAGCAGTACATGGTCGAGGTCGAGCTGCAGGCGCGCGTGGCGCGCGAGCGCGAGATGACCGAGGTGCGGCGGGTTGAACGTCCCGCCGAGGATGCCGATGCGCTGCACGGGGCGTTCAGCCGCGGATGTGTCCGTCGCCGCTGATGAGGTACTTGTAGGTGCACAGCTCGCGCAGTCCGATCGGTCCGCGGGCGTGGAGCTTCTGCGTGGAGTTGCCGATCTCCGCGCCCATCCCGAACTCTCCCCCGTCGGTGAAGCGGGTCGAGGCGTTCACGTACACGCACGCCGCGTCGACGCCCAGCTGGAAAGCGCGCGCGGCGTCGGTGTCGCGGGTGATGATCGCCTCGGAGTGTCCGGAGCCGTAATGCGAGACGTGCTCGATCGCCTCATGCACGGAGTCGACCACGCCGACGGCGAGTGTCGGTGCGAGGTACTCGGTGGCCCAATCCTCATCGGTAACGGGCTCGATCGTAGGCGTGCGCGCCCCCTCTCCCAGCACGCCTTCCTCGGAGAGGATGTCCGCGAGCGCACGCACGCGCTCGTCGGCGCGTACGAGCACGCCCGCGTTGCCGAGCGCGGCGAGCAAGCCGGGCAGTAGCTCGGCGATCACGGCCTCGTGTATGAGCAGCGTCTCGAGCGCGTTGCAGACCCCCGGTCGTTGTGTCTTGGCGTTCAGAACGATCGCCTGCGCCTGCGTAAGGTCG
>DASXMO010000099.1:0-24625 GCA_036495605.1 Solirubrobacteraceae bacterium | reverse complement strand
TCGGGCAGTCTCCCGGCCGCGAACGCCGTCGACCGGCTGTTTCAGACGCGCGCCTTGCAGCGAAAGCTCGACGCCTCCGACCCGCTGTTCGCCGCCCAAATCCTGCTATGCGTCCGCGGCCGCGAGCGCGCTCCCGTACGGGCGCTGACCCATGCGCTGCTCTCATGCTTTGACGTGTTCGCCGGGGAGAACCATCTCCGCGCAGCCGGTCTGCGGTTCGGCGGGCTCGGGTTCCTCGGAGCCGACGCCCCGTGGCGACGCGGCAGCTTCGACCGACGGCTGCGAACCGGCAGATTCGCCCCAATCAAAGCGAGCGTGCTGTGCGCGACTGAGATTGCGGGGCTGCTCAAGCCGCCGACTGCCCGCTGCTATGTGGAGAACGTGGCGCGCTCGGGTGGCGCGATCCCACCGCCGCCGCCGGGCCTTTCCACCTACATCGGGCAGGCGGGTTTGATCCCGCTCGGGAAGGTCACCGACCGTGGCGGGGAGCGAATCGTCGGCGTGCCCGTCAATGGGACGTTCTTCGCCTACATGGCCGGGCGCTCCCGCTACGGGAAGACCGAGACCGCGATCGGCCAGTTCATCGCGCTGGCGCGCGCCGGTCACGGCGGGCTGTTTCTGGACCCGCACGCCGACGCGATCAAGGACATGAAGCCTTACCTCACCGACGCGGGGATACGCGAGCGAGTCGTAGAGATCAACCTCGCCGACACAGAAGACGAGAAGCCCGCCCCGGCATGGAACCTGTTTGCGCTGGAGCGCCGCACCCCGGCCGAGGCCGCCGGGAAGGTCGAGGCGTTCGTGGACGCGCTCGCCGCCGCGCTGCGCTGGGACGAGCGCAACACCCGCGCTCTGAACCTCGCCACCCAATCAGCACAGGCGCTCGTCGAGCTGGCGCTGGTCCTCTCGCCGCAGCTCGCGCCGACGATATTCCAAGTCCCCACGCTGCTCTCCGACGACGACTGGCGCGCGGCGATCCTGCCCGCCCTCTCCGCCGGGACACGAGGGTTCTTCGAGGATCGCTTTCCCCGGCTGCCCGCCGAGGCGGTCACGGCGGTAACGAACCTGATCGACCGGCTCCGCGCCGCAAGGCCGGTCGCGGCGTTTCTCGGCTCCCCCGTCTCGACCTACGACGCCCGCCGCGCGATGAGCGACGGCCTAATCGTGCTCGCGTGTCCCGGCTCGGGCTCAACACGTGATCGGCTCGTGGCGAACCTGCTCGTCTATGACGTGCTGCACGCAGCGAAGGCAAGAGCGAGCATCCCCCCGGATCGCCGCCGGACGTTCTGGCTGTTCTGCGACGAGCTTCAGACTTACGACGGGCCGAACCTCCCCGCACTCTTGGAGCAGTCGGCGAAGTACGGCGGCCGGGCATTCCTGTTCAACCAGAACCCCGAGCGGCTGACCGAAGCGACATGGAACGCGGTTACGACCAACCGCTCGCATCTGCTCAGCTCGACGGTGAACGCGAAGGCCGCCGGCATGATCGCCCGCGAGTGGGCAGGGCAGCTGGACGCGAAGATCATCACCGGCCTCGCCCGCTACACCTATCTCGCTTCGATCACGCATGGCGAGCGGACGACCAAGCCATTCCTAGTGCACGGCGTCACCGCCCGCGATCTGCACACCGAACACCATCACCCCGAGCAGGTAGAAGCTCTCGAAGCCGCGATCGCCGAGACGACGCGCCGGGAGCCGGTCGCGCAGACGCTCGCCACGCACGAGCAGCACGACCAGAACATTCGCCAAGCAGTCGAAGCGCTCCGCAGGCAGCAGCATGGCGGACAAAACATTTCGCGCGGGCGGACGATCCGGGCGCCGATCGCACTGGAGGAGGACGAGCGATGGGACGCTTGACGGCCGCCGCGCCGACGCTCCCCGCAGTCACGACGGAGGTGCTGACGAGCATCTACCAGCACCGGCTCCTGAGCGCGGCGCAGGTCCACGCGATGCACATGCCCGACCGCACGCGCCGATGGGCCGAGCAGGTTCTCGCTCAGCTCGCCTCACGTGGGCTGACCGCGTTCGTGCGTTCCGGCCGAGGAGGGGCACGCCTCTATTACTTGACGCTCGCCGGGGCGCAGGCGGTCGAGCTGGTCCCCACCCGCGTCGAGACTAGGCGCAGGCTCATCACCCCAGAGCAGGCCGCCGGCCCGCTCTGGCGGCACACGCTCGCCGTCAACGACGTCGGGATCGCGTTCCTACGCGCGGCGCGAGAGCGCGGAGATGACTTCGGGCCGCTCGGCTGGAGGCACGAGATCGCCCACCGCGCACCCGCTGACGGGCGCGCTCACAGCGAGCTGCTGATCGCCGACGCCCTGCTCACCTACCTTGCGCTCGGCCCGGCTCACGAGCTGACGTTCCACTACCGGCTGCTGGAGCTGGACCGCGCGACCGTCCCGACAGACACGCTCGCCGGCAAGCTCGCGCGCTACGCCGACCTCTACCGTTACGCCCCCGCCGGTCAAGGCCAGGCCTCCGGTCAGCCCGCTTGGCAGGCGCGCTATCCGATCTTCCCCGACATCATCTGCGTCCTCGCCGGGCAACCCCGAGCCTCGCTCACGCGGCGTGCTCAGACTGTCCTCGCGCTCTGCCGGGAAGACCGCCAGCTCCAGCGCACCGAGGTACGGGTATCGCTCGCGCTGCTCGAAGACCTCCAAGCCAAAGGCCCATTCGCCGCCATCTGGCACCACCCCAAAGACGCTGGCCAAGCCCTCGACTGGCTCGGCGATCGACCTCCTGCGGGCTCGGCATGATTACGTTCTCAGACAGGGCGGCCCGCCGCTTCACGGGGTCGCATGTACACGCTACTTTTCGTGCATGTTCAATAGGCGGCCGGGCAGCGCGCCAACGCTCCCGGCCCGGCACAGGAGGGAATATCTCCCATGCAGTTCCAAGCTATCGAGTCAATCGCCCGAGGTCGAGGCCGGCATGACCGCCTCGAATCGATCCCGAACGCCGTTCGCCCGCCGGCCTGTCCCGAGGCGTCCAGCCTGCGTGCCGCCACGCCGCTCACGAGACGGCGAACGCGTGCTGTCCGAACCGCCCACCGCCGACGGGCTGACGGTCACGGTGCGGGTCATACCACTACCGGAAGTCGAGAGCAACCCGCTCCGAGCACGGCAGCTCGCCGTGATCGTGGGCCTGCTGCGACGCGCAACGGCCGAAGCCGAGCAAGAGAAGGCAGCCAAACGCCGTCGTCGTACGAAAAGGAGCTGAGCGAACGATGAGGTGGGCATTTTTCGGTCGAGTGTCCGACAAGGACAAGCAGGACCCTTCAATCTCGATCCCTCGCCAGTTGCAGAAGTGCACCCAGGAGCTTCCGGCGGGCGGCGAGTTCGTCCGGCACTACTGGGACATCGAGAGCGGACGGAAGTACATCGAGGACCGTGGGCACAGCGCCGACGGGTCGCTCTACGGGGTATCCGTCCCGCGCGACGGCGGCGTGATCGAGCTGCTTGCCGACGCTCGAAAGGGTCTTTTCGACGCTGTGATGGTGGAGTGCATCGACCGGCTCTCTCGCAAGACCGCCGACTCGACGGCCGTCGAGAAGGAACTAGAGCTACTTGACATCGGCCTGTTCGCCTCCGACGAGCCGATGACCGGCGACGCGACCGCGCTGCTTACCCGCCGCGTCAAGCAGGGAGTCTCCGAGTGGTACGTCCGCGACCTGCTCGAAAAGAGCCGACGCGGCATGGAGGAGTCAGTCCGCCAGGGCTGGCACACAGGCGGGAGAGCACCCTACGGCTACATGCTGAAGGAGCACCCGCACCCCAACCCAAACAAGGCGCGCGAGGGCAAGCGCAAGCACCGGCTCATCATCGACCCGGTCCGCGCGCCGATTGTGCTGATGATCTTCGAGGACTACTGCCTGCGGTTCCTGGGGCTCGGGGAAATCTGCGAGAAGCTGAACCGCGACATCGACAAGTTCCCGCCGCCGATCCCGAACCGCAAAGACGACCACGGGTTGCCGCCGACGTGGAGCCGATCGGTCATCCAAGGGATGCTCCGCAACCCGAAGTACACGGGATTCAACGTGTGGGGTCGCCACGACAAGCGCAAGGGCAGGCCACTGATCCGCGCGCGCGATCAGTGGGTCTGGAGCCCGACGCCCACGCACGAGGCGATCGTGTCGAGAGAGCTTTTCGAGCTGGTGGAGGAGCGCAGCCTCGGCAAAAGCAAGGCGATCAAAACCGGGGCGATCGTACGCGCTCAGAAGTCGCCGGACAGGCCGAGCACAGGCCGCGTCTACATGCTGCGCGGGCGGGTGCGCTGCGGCATGTGCGGGCACCGCATGGAAGGCGCCCATCAGAAGGGCTCCAACTGGTATCGCTGCCAGTACGCGCGACGCCGAAGCCAGACTGCTGCGATCCATGCCGATCATCCCCCCGTGCTCGGGATCAAGGAGGAGAAGGCGCGGGAGGCGGTTCTGGACTTTCTCGCTCGTCGTGTGTTCGGGCCGGATCGCCTGCGGCTCCTGCGCGACGAACTAGCCGATGCGACCACCTCGACCTGGGAGGCGCATGCCGCCGATCTCGACCGCCACGAAAGCGAGCTGCGCGACATCGAGCGCTCCCTGCGCGTCCAGGCGCTTCGTCTAGAGGAGCACGAGGACCCAACGCACCCCGTCGTCGTGCTCGCCACCGAACGCATCGAAGAACTCAGCACCAGAAAGAGCGGCGTCACCACCGCGATCGACACTCTCAAGGCGCAGCGACCCGCCGGGCACCACCCCGACGAAATCGCCGCCATGCTCGATGCCGTACCCGACCTGCGGAAAGCCCTCAAAACCGCTACCGACGAGCAGCTTGCGGACATCTTCGGTGCCTTCGACGTGATGATCGACTACGACAAGCCGAGCCGGCGGCTCAACCTCGCGGCCACCATCACGCCCGAGCTGCTGCCACAAGACAACGATGACCGCTCCGGGGAACGGTCGCGGGTACTCGCCATAGCGGGGGCGGGATTCGAACCCGCGACCTTCGGGTTATGAGCCCGACGAGCTACCAGACTGCTCCACCACGCGTCGCTAGTGATGTTTTAGCAGAACCCCGCTCCCTGGCCCGCGCCCACGAGCCCGCGCGAGGGCGCACCCAATAGCATCGCTCGCATGCGCGCGGCGGTGGTCGACATCGGGACGAACTCCACCCGTCTGCTCATCGCCGACGTAACGCCCGACGGCGCCGTCGGGGAAATCGTGCGCCGCTCTGTCGTCACGCGCCTCGGCGCGGGGGTCGACTCCGAGGGCTCGCTCTCGCAGGAGGGCGTCGAGCGCGTGCTGAGCGCGCTCTCCACGTTCCGCGAGCTGATCGACGCCAACGTGCCCGCCGGGGGAGAGGGGCCCTACCGCAACATCGCCGTGATGACCTCCGCCGTGCGCGACGCGAGCAACGGGGCCGAGTTCGCCGCGCGGGTTCGCGACGAGTGCGGACTGGATGCCCGCGTTCTCACCGGCGAGGAAGAGGCCAGGATGACGTTCCTCGGCGCGATGTCCGGTCGGCCCGCTGCCGTCGAGCCGACGGTCGTCATCGACATCGGCGGTGGGTCGACCGAGTTCATCGTCGGCGTCGGCAAGACCGCGGGCTTTCACGCCTCGTTGCCCGCGGGCGTCGTGCGGATGAGCGAGCGCCACATTCACAGCGATCCTCCGCATTCCGCCGAGCTGCAGGAGCTAGCTGCCGACGTCCGCGGCGTTTATCAGGCCGGACTGCCCGCCGAAGAGCGCGCGCCCGTCGTACGCGGCATCGCCGTCGCCGGCACCGCGACGTCGGCCGCTGCGATCGACCAGGAGCTCGATCCCTACGACCCCAAACGCGTGCACGGGTATCCGCTGCTGCTCGCCACCGTCGAACTGCTGCTCGCACGCCTCGCCGACATGGATGAAGCGCAGCGCCGGGCCGTGGTCGGCCTGGATCCCAGCCGCGCACCCACGATCGTCGCCGGCATGGTCCTGCTGTCCGAGGCGATGCGCGCGTTCGACCTCGATGAGGTCGAGGTCTCCGAGCATGACATCCTGCACGGGGGCGCACTCTCCGTGGTCCTGCAGAATAATTCAGTTCCCCACGGCAGTTCAGACATCTGATACTGTTTGCCGGCGGGAGGGTGTGCTTGGAGGCACGCCCCTCGAGCTGGTCCATACAGGCCCGGATTGCGCCGCAAACCGGCGCTCCCGTGTTCGGGCCGAACAGTCCCGGAGACATACCCCTGCCTGTTCTCCGGGGCCCGCCCCCCGAGGAAGCCGCCCCGCCCGGGCGGCTTCCTCATCGTCGGACGCCAAGGCGCCGGCCAGCTCGAGCCGAGCCCGGGCTTGGCCACGAGAAATTCGGACCTCAATCGGGTCAGGCCAGGGCCAGCATGGCCACTGCCAGGTCTCAAGCCAGGTTGGACTTGCGCGGGTAGATCACGTTCGGGTCGGTGAGCACGTTCACGAGGGCCGGCACGCCCGCCGAGAACGCGCGCTCGATCGCCGGCACGACGTCCGCGGGACGCTCGACGAGCTCGCCGTGGCAGCCCAATGCCTCGACCACCTGGTCATAGCGCGTGGCCGGGCGCAGCTCCGCCGCCACCGAGTATCCGTACAGGAACTCCATCGGATGCTTCTCCAGCGCCCAGATGCCGTTGTTGCCCATCACACCGACCACATTCACGCCATGACGCGCGAGCGTGTCGAACTCCATGCCCGAAAACCCGAACGCGCCGTCGCCGAGCAGCAGCACGACCTGGCGCTCGGGGTGCGCGAGCTTCGCCGCAAGCGCGTAGCCCGGACCGGCGCCCAGGCAGCCGAACGGTCCGGGATCGAGCCAGCAGCCCGGCTGGTAGGAGTCGATCACGCGACCCGCATACGAGACATAGTCGCCGCCGTCGCCGATCACGATCGCGTCGCGGTCCAGAACCTTGCCGAGCTCCGCATACAGCCGCATCGGGTGAAGCGGCGAGCGATCGTCCTGCAGCTCGACCTGCTCGGCAGCGCGGCGCTCGGTCTCGACGCCGCGCAGATCCTCGACCCAGCTAGCGCTCGCCGGCGTCGCGCCGGCCACCGCCGCGCGCAGGTCGCTCAACGTCGCGCCCAAAGCCCCGTACAGCTCGGCCGCGACCGGACGCGGATGACGGCGCTCGGGCTCGGCCACGTCGATGATCACGATCTCCGTGTCATCGCCAAACGAGCCCCCGAAGCCCAGGCGAAAGTCCATCGGCACCCCGATCACCAGCGCCACGTCCGCTCCCTTGAGCGCGTGCGAGCGCGCACGCGAGAAGAACAGCTCGTGATCGGCCGGCACGCAGCCGCGCGCTAGTCCGTTCAGGAAGACCGGTATCCGCAGCGCCTGCGCCAGCTCCAGCAGCTCGACCTCGCCATGCCCCCAATAAAGATCCGTCCCCGCCATCACCACCGGGCGCTCCGCCGAGCGCAGCAGTTCGGCCGCGCGTTCGATCGCCTCGCCGTCCGCGCCGCGGCTCGAGCGCGGTGGCGGACCGTCGAGCACGTCCTGCGGCTCCTGCGCCTCCATGAAGACGTAATCCAGCGGGAAGTCGATGAACGCCGGCCCGCCATGCGGAGCGAGCGCCGCGGCGAACGCCTCGTCGAGCAGTCCCGGGATCTCCGCCGTGCTCTCCGGCGTCACCGCGAGCTTGCTCAGCGGCCGGACGAACGGGACATGGTCGATCTCCTGCAGCGATCCCATCCCCCAGCGCCCCGCGGGCGCGCGACCGCCGAGCACCACCATCGGCGAGTGGTTCGCCTGCGCCGAGCCCATCGCGCTCATCCCGTTCGTCACGCCGGGCCCGGCCGTGAGCGCGCACACGCCTGGTTCGCGCGTCACCTTCGCCCAGCCCTCCGCCGCAAACGCCGCCGTGGACTCGTGACGGACGTCCACGATCTCCACGCCCTCCTCGCGGCAGCCGTCATAGATCGAGAACAGGTGTCCGCCCGAAAGCGTGAACAGACGGCTCACGCCATGCGCCTTCAACCGGCGCGCGACCAACCGCCCCCCGTGGAAGGACTCCGTGGACTCCTCTGTGCTCTGCTCGGTGGCCATCGGCGGGCCGGGACTCTATCGCCAAGCCCACCGCCGCGCATTTACGCAGCCGCCGCGCAAGCACGGATGCCCGGGACGGGATTCGAACCCGCAAGCTCACTCGAGCGGCAGATTTTAAGTCCGCTGACTTTGCCAGTTTGTCCACCCGGGCGCTGCGATCGTATCTGCCCACGCCGACATGCGAGCCCACCCGCCTCCAGCGCCCGGATCGAGCCCAAATCGAGTCCGTGGGAGCGCAACTTTTCGGTTGCTACGGTGTAAATAAGCATAGATACACAAGGCAGCCGAAGGGACCGAATACGCCGTGGAGGTCTCAGCACTAACACACAAGAGCATGCCGGGCCTCAGTGGCCCGTCGGCATTGCTGCGCCTCCAGTCCGACGAGCGCCTGATCGCGATGACCCGGCGTGGACAGCACGCCGCCTTCGAGGTGCTCTTCTCGCGCTACCAGTCGCGGCTGCTGGCCTTCTGCCGGCACATGCTCTCCTCGCGCGAGGACGCCGAGGACGTGCTCCAAGAGGTCTTCACCGCCGCCTTCAACGCCGTGCTCGCCGACGAGCGCGAGATCAACGTCAGGCCCTGGCTGTATCGCATCGCGCGCAACCGCTCGCTCAACCACCTGCGCCGCGCCTCCGCCATCGGCGTGGACTCGATGGACGTGCACTACGCCGACAACGGCCTCTCCACCGGCGAGCGCGTGCTGCGCCGCGAGAGCTTCCGGCAGCTGCTCGGCGACGTCAAGGAGCTGCCCGAGACCCAGCGCACCGCTCTGCTTCTGCGCGAGATCGACGCGCTCTCCTACGAGCAGATCGCCGATGCGATGGAGACGACCGTGCCGTCAGTCAAGTCGCTGCTCGTGCGCGCGCGCATCTCACTCGCCGAGGCCGCCGAGGCCCGCCAGCTGAGCTGCGAGGAAGTGCGCCTGCAGCTCGGCGAGGTCGCCGAGGGTCTGACCAAGCTTGGTGCTCCCGCGCGCCGGCACGTGCGCGGGTGCGAGCGCTGCCGCGCGTTCAAGAAGCAGCTCAAGGACAACAATCACGCGCTCGCCGCGATCTTCCCCGTCGGGCCGCTGCTGCTGGCCAAGAAGCTGCTGCTCACCAAGCTCGGCTCGACCGCCTCCGCCGGCCACGTCGGCGCCAGCGCCGGCGCGACAGCGGGAGCCACCGCCGGCGCCGCCGGCGCGGGTGGAGCGAGCGCCGCCGGAGGCATTCTCACCGCCGGCGCCGGAGCCGTCGCCACCAAGGCCGTCGCCGGACTCGCCGCCGCGGCGATCGTCACCGCCGTCGCCGCCGAACACGTCGGGCATCCCGCCCATCGCCACCACGCCACTCCCGCCGCGACAGCCTACGTCGCAAGGCACGAAAGCGAACCGATCGTCACGCACGCGAGCGTCCAGGCGGTCAGCTCGACGCGACGCTTTGCCTCCAACCATCCCCTTCGCCACAGCGCCCGTCGACACCCGGCCGCCAAGGCCAAGACAGCCGTCGTCGCGGGTCCGGTCGCCGCGCCTAATCAGCCGGCCGGAGCCCCCGCGGGCGCAGTCCCGGCGATCAAGCCCGCGGTCGCGCCGAAGCCGATCCCGGCGCCCGTGACCGAGGTCACCACCGAGACGACCGCGCTGCCGACCGACGCCACCGACGCGCCTTCCCAGCCGGCAGTGCCCGTCACACCGGCCAGTGACCCGACCGGCGGGACGCCCTCGCCGCCCGCCGAAACGACCCCCCCGCCCGCCGAACCTTCGCCGCCCGTCGAAACGACACCGCCGCCGACCGACACCACACCACCGCCGCCAGTCGAATCAGGGGCGCAGGGCGGCGGCGCCACTCAGGTCGGCACGACGGTCGAATCCGACCCCGCCTCAATCTCCGCCTCGGCGGCGGGCACCTAGACCACTCCTTAGAAGCGCTTTCAAAAAGATCGGCACGTCCGGATGCGTCCCTGGACGCTGCGCTGGATCGCCACGTGACGGCTTGCACATGCCACCAGCATGCGCTGCGCCGTCCCGCGTCGCCCAGCTTGGTCCATGAACGCCCCGGCCGCACCGCCTATTTTGAAAGCGGTTCTTAGGGCCTAGCGGGATAGGCCCTCAGTCGATCGTAAACGTCTCGAGCGGCCGTTCGAGCACGCCCGTGGTGCCCACTAGCAACGGGGCCGTCACCTGTGGGGTGGGGGCGCTCAGCATCACAATGTGCACCCCGTCGCGCCCCCCCGTCCGTTCGGGCAGCAGCAGGACGTCGCGGCCATAGACCGTGCGCCCGGCGATCTGCGCGGTGTAGGCGATCGTGTACGCCGGCACCGTGTTGACGCGGGTCTTGCCCTCCCCGCGCAGCACGAACCCGTTGTAGCGGTGTCGCAGCCCGTCCACATACGAGCTCGCATACAGCGGCAGCTCGGCGCTGAGGCTCGTCGTGTATGCAGGCAATCGCAACGGTCCCACAGCGAACGAGTTGCGCAACGGCCCGCGCGCGGGACTGCGCACCTGCACGTACTCGCCGGGCGCCGGTGCCGTGCGGTAGAGCCCGCGATAGCTGAACGAGAACGGCGCCGCCCCACCGTGCGAGTAGTGCGCGTTCTCGAGCGTGAGCGCCGTTCCCACCGCCAGCACCAGCACGCCGACGCCGATCGCCACGACAACCCCCTGCACGGGCCGCGATGCCGCGTGCCAGCGGGGTGCCAGCAGCTTGCCTAGGGTCGGGCCGTACTCCGGCTGCAGCGGGATCGATGCCATCGATTCGCGGTCCCCAGGCGGGCTCAGTCGCCCAGCGAGAACAGCGCTTCCAGATCGTGTCGCGAGTAGGCCGCGAACGCGACCATCGTCTGCGTGCGGATCACCCCCGGAAGACCGCCGATCTCCGCGGTCACCACATCCGCCAACTGCTCGTGATCGGGTACGCGCACGATCGCCACGAAATCCCACTCCCCCGTGACCGAGTAAGCCTCGGCGACACCCTCGATGTCCGCCAGCGCCGAGCCGAGCGTCGAGAGCGCGTCGCGCTCGGCCTCGATCAGGACGACTGCGTTGGTCAGCGTCATGGCGAGCTCAGAGGCTCTCGCCGGGCGCGAGCACGACCACCTCGGAGATGCCCGCGGACTCGAGCTCGGACTTGAACGCCTGCGCGTCCGTCTCGATCGGCGGGAACGTGTCGTAGTGACACGGGACAATCTGCTTGGCGCCGATCAGCTTTGCCGCACGGAGGGCGTCGTGGCGATCCATCGTGTAGTGCCCGCCGATGCACATCAGCGCCACGTCGATCGGGCCGTTCGCCTGGCCGATCAGCTCGAGGTCCGAGAACAGCGCCGTATCGCCGAGGTGATAGACGGTCTTGCCGCCAAAGCGCACGATCAGCCCTGCGGGCGTGTTCACGGCGCCTTTGGGAGTCGTGGATGTGTGCCATGCCGGCACGAGCTTCACCGTGCCCCAGTCGAGCGTGACCGTGCCGCCCAGATTCGGGTCGTGAACCTGCGCCACACCGTCCTCTGAAAGCTCGTTCGCGATCTCGACGATCGCCACTACGTCCGAGCCGGCGCGCGTTGCGATCGAGACGGTGTCGCCGATGTGATCGGCGTGGCCGTGTGTCAGCAGGATCGCCTGGGGACTCAACTCCTCGGCGGACGCCGCCGCCTTGGGATTGCCCGTCAGGAAGGGATCGATCAGCACCGAGGTGGAACCGTCGCTGAGCTCGAACGCCGCGTGGCCTAGGAAGCGGATGTCCATGGTCTGTGCTGCTCCTGTGTCGTGGGGCCGGATGGGGTGCGCGAGACCATGATATGAGCCTCACGGCTCCTGCGAGTCGATCAGATCCAAGCCCAGTCCCACGAGCGCCCCCACGAGCGCCCCGACGACGCCCGCCGTCCAGCTCGCCTCCGGGCGGGCGTAGGGCAGCGCCAGCAGCAACGCCGCGATCGCCGCCGTGCCGAGTAGGTCGCCCTCGTAGTAGCGCCGCCCGCTCGCCGCCCGCAGATCGGGGATCGACCAGGCCGCGACCAGCGCCAGCGCGCCCGCGTTCGCGCCGCTTATGATCGGCACCGGATACAGCGCCAGCGCCACGAGCGCGCCCGTGACGCTCCCCGCGAAGAACACCACAAGCACCACCGCCGGCCCGCGGCGACGCTCCAGCAGCCACCCGAAGATCGCCGTCGCCAGCAGCGCGATAAACGCGTACAGCCCGTTCAGGTAGGCGAACGGGCTGCTCAGCAGCTTCCACCAGTCGCCGCTGAGCGGACCGCCGATCGCGATCTTGAAGAAGCTGACATACGTTCCCGAGACATCGCCGAGACCCGCCACGTGCACCGCGCCCAGGAAACCCCCGCGCACGAGCACCCAGCCGGCGCAGCCGAGCGTCACCAGCGCGATCGTCGCAAAGGGCGGCGATTCCCCGCGTGGATAGTCTCCGCCGCGTCGCGAGAAGCGCCCTCCCGGGCTCGCGCCCGAGCCCGAGCGTGCGCGGCGGAACGCGAACGTGCGGCCGAGCCGCCGCAGCCCGCGCCCGCGGCTCTTCACGCGCGGCAGCTTCGGCGCCCGGCTGCGCAACCGCGAGCCGCAGTACGGGCACTCGGTGATGTACGGGCTGACCTCCGAGCCGCACTGCTTGCACACGACGAACAGGTCGGGGCCGGAGGACATCGTGACTGCATTCTAAGAGCCCTCCGGCTTCGGGCCGAGAGCCCTCCGGCTTCGCGCCGCCCACGTTTGGACGCAGGCTGGCGTCCGCCCGTGGAATACTCAGGCCATGAGACCAGGATATGACCAGAAGCTCTACATACTCGCGTTCGACCACCGTGGGTCGTTTCAGAAGAAGTTCTTCGGCATCGAGGGCGACCCCGACGCCGAACAGACGGCGATGATCGCCGATGCCAAGCACCTGATCTTCGAGGGGCTCTCCCAGGCCGTCGCCGCCGGGGCCGATCCGTCGGTGACGGGGGTGCTCGTGGACGAGCAGTTCGGCTCGACCGTGCCCGAGGAGGCGCGCGCCCGCGGCCTGAAGCTCGCGATGCCCGCAGAGCGCTCGGGCCAGAGCATGTTCGACTTCCAGTACGGCGATCAGTTCGGCGAGCACATCGAGAAGTTCGACCCGGACTTCACGAAGGTGCTCGTGCGCTACAACCCCGACGGAGATCCGACCGAGAACGGCGAGCAGCTGAAGAAGCTCAAGCGACTGTCCGACTGGCTCACGCAGAACGAGCGCAGGTTCCTCTTCGAGCTGCTCGTGCCCGCCGAGGACTCGCAGCTGCAGGCGGTGGACGGCGACAGCGACCGCTACGACACCGAGCTGCGCCCCGAGCTGATGCGCCGGGCGATCGCCGAGATCCAGGACGCCGGCATCGAGGTCGACATCTGGAAGATCGAGGGCGTCGACGCCCGCTCGGACTGCGAGATGCTCGTCGCCCAAGCCCGCTCCGGCGGGCGCGAGGGCGTGGTCTGCGTGGTGCTCGGCCGCGGCGCCGACGACGCCAAGGTCGACCACTGGCTCTCCCAGGCCGCGCCGGTAGACGGCTTCGTCGGCTTCGCGATCGGCCGCTCGATCTGGTGGGACCCACTGAAAGCCTACGTCGCCGGCAAGATCGAACGTTCGGCCGGCGCGCGCCAGATTGCCGAGAACTACCTCAGGTTCGTCAAGGTCTACGAGCGCGCCGAGACCGAGGCACCGGTCGCCTGAGCGATGCCCGGCGGGGAGTCGTCATGAAGATGCGAAGCCTCGCCGAGCTCGAGCAGGCGTTCGTCAAAGAGATCTCGCTCGATCGCCACCGGCGCGCCTCGCTGCGACGCACTACCGAGCAACGTGCGCTCAAACGCGAGGTTCAGCGCCGGCACAAGCGTGGGTCGGTGCGGTTCGCGCTGCTCGTGCTCACGCTGATCTTGACCGCGGCGATCGTCACCGTGGTGATGTTCCGCACGCTCTATCTGCTGCTCGGCTAGAGGCCTCAGGCGCCGCTCGGCTCGCCCGCGCCCTCGTCGGCGATCACCGACGAAGCAGCATCGGCGGGCACGCCAGCGCTGCCGGCGTCGTCGCGGTGGATCTCGAGGTATATCTCGGTGCGAAAGACCGGGACGTCTTGCGGAGCCTGGATGCCGATGCGCACCTTGTCGCCCATCACGGACAGCACCGACACCTCGATGTCGTCGCCGATCATGATGCTTTGGTTTGACTTGCGTGTGAGCACCAGCATGGTGCAACCTTCCTATCGGCCGACGAGCAGTGAACGGAGTTGGCCCCGGACCGCGCCGGTCAGGCAAGCATAGTCGGTCGTGCCCGCGAGAAGTCCGTCCGAGCACCTGAATCGTCACGCCGGGCGTATGCGCTAGTCTCCCGGACCGTCCATGGCTCGTAAATCTCTGCGTCCGCACCTGAACCAGATCCGCGCGTGGGTACGGCAAGGCCGTACCGACGCCTGGGTCGCCCACCAGCTCGAGGTCACCGTTCGTGACATCGAGCAGTTCAAGCGCCAGAACGAGCTCGTCAGCGACGCCGATCTCGCCGAGGGCGCCGTCGCCACCGACTATCCCGACGAAGTCGATCTCAGGGCCGAGGACGACGCGCTGATCGCCGCCGAGCTCGAGGCGGCCGCGGAGCTCGAGGCGGCCGCGGAGCTCGAGGCGGCCGAAGAAGAGGCCGAGCGCGCGAAGTCCGAGAGCGAGGAGGGTGGGGAGGAGGAGTCCCCGACCCGCACCCGTCGGCGCGGGCGACGCGGAGGTCGCCGGCGCGGCGGCGCACGTGGCGGCGGCCCGCTGGAGGGCACCTTCGATCACGGCGAGGAGGGCTACGGTCTGTGGCTGGACCCCGCGATCCAGGACAACCCCATCTACGCCGAGCACTGGGCCGGACACCGTCCGGTCGAGGTCGTCATCGAAGAGGATCGCATAGTCATCCGCCGTGTCGGTGACGACGACTAGCCTTTACGCCTCCGTCAGCGCCCGTCTGCCTCCGGCGTAGTCGGAGGCCTCTCGCAGGTAACGCCCGAAGGCCGCGTCGACGACCACGCTGGAATCCCACGCCCAGGGATCGTTGGGCGCTATGCGCATCGCCGTCTGCATGCACCAGCCCGTTCCCAGCTCGTACTGCTCGGCGAGCTCTTGGGCGGAGAATCTGCCGCCCAGGCGCCGGCGCAGCTCGCTGACGAGCTCGGCGATGACGCGCTCCAGCAGCTGACGGCGCTCCGGTGCGGCCTCACCCACGCGTCGCTCGCCCCGGTGCCACTGGTAGATCGCATTCTCGAAGGAGGACACCCGTCGAGATTAGCGGCCTGCTCGGGAACGCCGCAGAGGGGGTGCGCCACAGTTGCGCCACAGTGACTCGGTGGCGCCGTATGGATCAGTGGCGCCGCGAGGCCGCCTTGCCGGGAGGGCTCAGTTGCGGGGCAGCCCAGTGACGATGTAGGTCTGCTCGCCGGCGTGCATCATGTCCAGCCGCCGCGCCTCCTCTTCGACGGTGCCCCTCCGGCCGAGCGCTTCGTGCTGGTGCCGGAGCTGCACGTGTTCGTGCTCGAGCGTCGCGAGCTGCGCGCTGTCTGCGCGCGCCTGATGCCACGTGGAGTACATGCGGATGCTGGCACTCAGATACAGGTACAGCAGCGCCACGAGCAGGCAAAGCATCGCGACGCGCCCGAGCTTATCCCAGCGGATGCGCGCGACGGGAGCGCTTGCACCGATCGCGCGGGGGCGTGCTGAGGATGCCTGCGCGCTTGCCATTGCCCCTCGCATTCGCCCCGGCGACGCGGAACCCTGCAAACCCTCTCGGAACTGCCCAAGCTGCAAGCGTTGCGTCGCCAAGCACGCGCCGCATCACGAAGCCTCGAAGAACTCAGGGTGTCGGCGCCGAACGCTCGCGGTGACCGCGGGCAGAGGCGCCGCGGAGCCTCAGCTGCGGAAGACCGAACGCGCGGGGAACTCGGCGTCGGCGCCGAGCTGCTCCTCGATGCGCAGCAGCTGGTTGTACTTCGCGACCCGATCCGAACGCGAAGGCGCTCCGGTCTTGATCTGCCCGCAGCCGGTGGCGACGGCGAGGTCGGCGATGGTGACGTCCTCGGTCTCTCCCGAGCGGTGGCTCATGACCGCCGTGTAGCCGGCCTCGCGGGCCAGCGCGATCGCCTGCAGTGTCTCCGAGAGCGTCCCGATCTGATTGACCTTGATCAGGATCGAGTTTCCCACACCGGAGTCGATGCCTCGGCGCAGACGCTCGGTGTTGGTGACGAACACGTCGTCGCCGACGAGCTGCGTGTGTTCTCCCAGGCGCGCCGTGAGCGTGGCCCAGCCGCTCCAGTCCTCCTCGTCCATGCCGTCCTCGATCGAGACGATCGGATAGCGCGCGACGAGATCCGCCCAGTAGGAGGCGAGCTCCTCGGCGCTGAGCGCGCGTCCCTCGTGCTCGAGCACGTAGGAACTGCCGTCATAGAGCTCGCTCGCCGCCGGATCGAGCGCGATCGCGACGTCCTCGCCCGGACGGTAGCCGGCCGCCTCGATGCCCGCCACGAGCATCTTCAGGGCCTCC
The DNA here is from genome assembly GCA_036495605.1 of Solirubrobacteraceae bacterium. Classification (GTDB taxonomy): domain Bacteria; phylum Actinomycetota; class Thermoleophilia; order Solirubrobacterales; family Solirubrobacteraceae; genus Palsa-744. The sequence continues at coordinate 8,106 of DASXMO010000099.1, read as the reverse complement.
TCGTTGGACGCCAGATCGGGTGCGAAGCCGCCCTCGTCGCCGACGGCCGTGCCGAGGCCGCGCTCGTGCAGGGTGCGCTTGAGGGCGTGGAAGACTTCGGCGCCCATGCGCAGGCATTGCGAGAAGCTCGACGCGCCGCAGGGCACGATCATGAACTCCTGGAAGTCGACCTTGTTGTCGGCGTGCGCGCCGCCGTTGAGGACGTTCATCATCGGCACCGGCAGCACCCGCGCGGCTTCGCCACCGAGGTAGCGCCACAGTGCCAGACCCTCCTCCGCGGCCTGCGCGTGGGCGGCTGCGAGCGAAACGCCGAGGATCGCGTTCGCACCCAGCCGGGACTTGTTGGGGGTGCCGTCGAGCGCGATCAGCGCGTCGTCGAGCGCCTGCTGGTCGGCCGCGTCGGCTCCATGCACGGCCGTGGCGATCTCCCCGTTGACGTTCGCCACCGCGCGCGTGACGCCCTTGCCGTCCCACGCCTGGCCGCCGTCGCGCAGCTCGGTTGCCTCGAACTCCCCGGTGGAGGCTCCCGAAGGCACCGCCGCGTGACCGTGTGCGCCGGACCGGAGACCGACCTCCACCTCGACCGTCGGATTGCCGCGGCTGTCGAGGATCTGACGGGCGTGAACCCGCCCGATCTCGCTCATCCTGCGCGGAGCCCTATTTGGTCGGCGTTGTGGCCGTGGAGGTCGTCTGCGCGGGCGCGCCGGTCTGTGGCGTCGCGCCCGTGGGTGTGGCCGGTTTCTTGAACTCGTGGCAGTCCTGCACGACGTAGCCGCTGCGGCATTCGGTTTTGCCTTCCCAGCGGGTGCGGAATTCTTTGACGAACTTGCTCAGCGCCTGCTGCTGCTGCTGAGCCGTCAGCTGCTGTTTGATCGAGGCCTGGGCCTGGGTAAGCGCCTGCTGGTTGCCCTTGGTCGTGCCGGTGACTTCGTAGATGTAGTAGCCGAAGGGGGTCTTCACGGGGCCGCCGAGCTGGCCCTTGGGCGCGGAGAAGATGGCTTCGTCGAGCGCCTTCTCCTCCTGGCCTTTCACCACGCCGGTGATTTCGCCGCCTTTGGCCTTGCTCGTCGGGTCGATCGAAACGGCCTTCGCGACCGAGGAGAAGCTCTTGCCCGATTCGATTTCCTTCTTCGCCTTATTGGCGGCGGCTTCGGTCTTGGTGAGGATGATCTTCACGTTGCGCTTTTCGGGCGACCCGAACTGCGACTTGTGTTCTTCGTAGTACTTCTTGATCTGCGCCTGCGTGACGGTGCCTTTCTCTTTGGACACCTTCTGCTGGATTTTCGAAGAGAGCAGGTTGAGCTTCACGCGGAGCAGTAGATCGGTGACCGTCTGGCCGGAACTCGCTAGGAACTTCTTGAATTCTTCAGGCTTCGGGAACTGCTGGGTCTTGATCTGTTCGAACTGCTTCTTGACTTCCGCATCGCTCACGTGCACGCCCTGGTTTTCGGCCTCGCCAAGCACCCAGGCAGAGGAGATCAGGAAGCCGAGAACCTCCTGCTGAAGCGATTTGTACTGCTGTTCGCACTGGCTCTTCAGTGCTGCCGGGGTCGGCTTGGACTGGCCTTTGGCCGGTTTCGGGGCGGTCGCTTCGAGGTGTGCGATGCAGGCCGTGTAGTTCGGCGGATCGGGGACCACCGGCTTGGGGGCGGTCTGTCCCGGCGCGGCGGTCGAGCTGGACGCGGCGGCTACGGACAGCCAGTGTTCGTAGGTCGCTTTCGTGATCGGGTTGCCCCCGACCTGCACGACGGCGTTGCCCGGTATGCCTGAGCTGCCGCACGCGGCGAGGCCCAGGACCGCAAAGAAAACGGCGCCCAGCGCCGAGATGAAACGGAAGTTCTTGAACACGACGCGGGCACTCTAGCGGAAACTGATGTGTCGTGGTTAAGGAGTTCCTGAAGAGATCCTCAAGCGGCTTCGCGCTTGAGCGAGAGCAGCACGTCGGCGGCCTTGACGACGGTCGGGAAACGCGCCGGGCCCTCGCGGGGTACGCGCACCGACACTTGCGAGCGCCCCGACTCATACAGCGCCTCGGGCAGCTCCTCGCGCAACCGCCGCGCGCGCACCGAGTCGAGCTCGATCGGGGTGACCGCGAGGCGGTCGCCGCGGAAGCTCACGACGGTGGCTCCGGACTGGCCGAACTTAATCCGCGCCCGCTGCAGCGCGAGCAGGTTCGCGAGCGGCTCGGGCACCGGCCCGAAGCGGTCCTCGAGCTCGTCGTGAAGCTGCGCCACTTCGGCCACCTCCAGCGCCGAGGCGATGCGGCGGTGGATCTCGATCTTGGCCTGCTCGTAGGGGACGTAATCGGAGGGCACGTAGGCATCGACGTTGACGTCCAGGCGCACGGGCTCGGGCAGCTCCTCCTCGGCGGTCTCTCCGGCGCGCTCGCCCGCGGCGCCCTCCTCCGCGGCGGGGCCGGCCTGGCGGACGGCTTCGTCGAGCATCTGCATGTACAGCTCGAAACCGAGCGCGGCGACGTGTCCGGACTGCTCGTCGCCGAGCAGGTTGCCGGCGCCGCGCAGCTCGAGATCGCGCATCGCCACGCGAAAGCCCGAGCCGAGCTCGGTGTAGTCCGAGAGCGCCGCCAGGCGCTGCGCGGCATCGGGGGTGAGGGCGGCGGCGGAGTCGTACATCAGGTACGCGTAGGCGCGCTCGCGGCTGCGCCCGACGCGGCCGCGGATTTGGTAGAGCTGCGAGAGGCCGAAGGCATCGGCGTGCTCGACGATCAGCGTGTTCGCCTGCGGGATGTCGATGCCGGACTCGATGATCGAGGTGCACACGAGCACGTCGTCCTCACCGCGCAGGTAGCCCATCATCACCGTCTCCAACTCGCCCTCGGACATCTGCCCGTGGGCGACGGCGAAGCGCACGCCGGGACACAGCGCGCGCAGGCGCTCGGCGGTCTCCTCGATCGACTCGACGCGGTTGTGCAGGAAGAAGGCCTGGCCGTCGCGCGCGTGCTCGCGCAGAATCGCCCGCTTGACGAGCTCCTCCTCGTACTCGCCCACGTAGGTCTTGACCGGGCGCCGTCCCTCGGGGGGCGTCTCGATCACGGAGATCTCGCGCAGGCCCGCGAGCGACATCTGCAGGGTGCGCGGGATCGGCGTGGCGGACATCGAGATCACGTCCACACGCAGCTTCAGCTGGCGCAGGAGCTCCTTCTGCTTGACGCCGAAGCGCTGCTCCTCGTCGACGATCAGCAGGCCGAGGTCCTTCGCGCGCACGTCGCGCGAGAGCACGCGGTGGGTGCCGATGAGGATGTCGACCCGACCGGCTGCGAAGCTGGCGATCGCCTCTTTCTGCTCGGCCGCGGAGCGAAAGCGCGAGACGTGCTCGACGTTGATCGGGTAGTCGGCGAGGCGCTCAGAAAACGTGCCGTGGTGCTGTTGGGCGAGGATCGTCGTGGGCGCGAGCACCAGCACCTGCTTGCCCTCGCCGGCCGCCTTGAAGGCGGCTCGCAGCGCCACCTCGGTCTTGCCATAGCCGACGTCCCCGCAGATCAGCCGGTCCATCGGCCGCGGCGCTTCCATGTCGGCCTTCACCAGTTCGATCGCCTCCAGCTGGTCGGCGGTCTCGGTGAAGGGGAAGCGCGCCTCGAACTCGCGCTGTCAGTCGGAGTCGGGCTCGAACGCGTGGCCGCTGCGGCGGCGGCGCTCGGCGTAAAGGCTGAGCAGCTCCCCGGCCAGCTCCTGCGCGGCGCGGCGCGCGCGCGCCTTCATCGTCTCCCAGCGCGTGCCCCCGAGCTTGGACAGCGGGGGGTGCTCCCCGCCGGCGCCGACGTAACGCGAGATCTTCGCGAGCTGCTCGGTGGGGACGAACACGCGGTCGTCGCCCTGGTATTCGAGGTAGAGATAGTCGCGGGTGACGTCCGCGACCGTGCGTGTCTCGAAACCCGCGAAGCGCGCGACGCCGTGGTCCTCGTGCACGACGATGTCGCCCGTGCGAAGCTCGGTGAACGAGCGCAGCGCGCCGCGTCGCACGCCACCGCGTCCGCCGCCCCCGACCCCCGCGCCTGTACCCCCGCCTGCGTCTCCGCGCTCGGCGCGGCGACGGCGCAGAAGGCGATGCTCGGGGAAGATCGCGAGCTTCAGCTGGGGTGCGACGAAGCCCTCGCGCAGCGACGCGGCGGCGAAGCGCAGCGAGGGCTCGAGCACTTGGCGGCCGGCGTCGACGTCCTCGCCGAGCCAGCTCGCTTTCATGCGTCCGAGGTTGTAGGCGGCGCGCTCGCCCTCGCCGCGGCGGGGGAAGGCGACGACGGTGCGATAGCCCGAGCGCACGAGCTTCTCGAGCTCGGGCTCGGCCTCGGCGAGCGAGCGCGCGGCGGTGTCGGCGGCCTGTGCGCGCAGCTGCAGCGGCTGGTCGCCCGAGATCGCCGACAGCCAGATCCGTGCTCGCGCGGCGAGCGCGGATTCGATCTCCTGCGGGTTCACGTACAGGTGGTGGGCGTCCGCGTCGGCGAACGCCGCGCAGACATCGCTCCAGTGGTCCGCGAGCGCGGGCTTCAGCTCCTCCTCGGCGGCGACGAGCAGTTCGGTGTCAGCGGTGTCTGAGTCGAGCAGGTCGAGCAGGGCGCCGAAGCGCTCGACCGGCAGGAGCTCGGCGACGTCTGGGCGCTCGGACTCCTCTTCGCCGGCGGCCATCTCCGCCAACTCGCGGTGCTCAAGCGCGAGCTCCGCCGCCGGCGCGATCTCGACCTCGGAGACGTCGCCGAGGGAGCGCTGGGTGAACGTCGAGAACCAGCGCAGCGACTCGATCTCGACGTCGAACATGTCCACCCGCACCGCCCGGTCCTCGGTGGCGGGGAATACGTCCAGGAGCCCTCCGCGCAGTGCGAACTGCCCGCGCTCGGCCACCTGATCGACGCGCTCATAGCCGGCGGCCACGAGCTCTGAGGCGCACTCGTCGAGATCGAGCAGCTCGCCCACACGCAGCACGAACGAGCGCGGGCGCAGTTCAGGGTCGGGGACCTTCTCGGAGAGCGCGACGGCGCTGATGACGACCACCGGCGGCTCCTCCTCGGATCCGCGAGCGCTGAGCAACGCGTCGAGCGCCGCCACGCGCAGGCCCACGAGGTGGGGTGGGGGCGCTAGATGGGACTCGTAGGCGACACCGCGCGAGGGGTAGTAGCGCACCCGGCGGGGATCGAGCCATGCGCGCAGGTCACCCGCGATCTCGCGCGCGGCGCGATCGTCGCCGACCACGACCAGAGTCGGTCCGGGCGCTCGCGCGTCGTCGGGCCGGCGATCGGACAGCGCGGCGATCAGGTAGGGCCGCAGCGAGGCCGAGACGAACGCGTGACCGCCCTCGCGGGCGAGCGTCGTCGCGGCGGGATCGTCCTCGATCAGACCGAGCAGAGAACGCAGGACCATCGGCTAGTCCGGCTCCGTGCCGAGCACGGTGTTTCCGGGCACGCTGTCCCCGAGCACGATCTCTTGCACCCGCTCGGCCGCGCGCTCGATCAGCTCGCGCACCTGCGCGGGGTCCTCGCGAAAACGTCCGAGCACGTAGGAAGAGACGATCTCCGGGTCGCTCGAAGCCGGACGACCGACGCCGACGCGCACGCGCACGAAGTCCGCGCTGCCGAGCTCGCGCTTGAGCGACTTCAGCCCGTTGTGCCCCGCCAGACCGCCACCCAGGCGCGCGCGCACCTCGCCGAAGGGGATGTCGATCTCGTCGTGCACGACGAGCACGCGCTCGAGCGGCACGTGCAGCGCGCCCCGCGCGGGCCCGGCGGAGCGTCCGGCCTCGTTCATGTACGTCTGCGGCCGCAGCAGCGCCACGCGCGGCCCCGCAGCGGCGCCCGGCTCGGCGCGAACGCGGCCCTCGGCGATGCGTCCGCGGTAGCGCTCCCGCGGACGGCCCAACCCCCAGCGCTCGGCGAGCTCGTCGGCGACCATGAAGCCGACGTTATGCCGCGTCTGCGCGTGCTCGCGCCCGGGGTTGCCCAATCCGACGATCAACCAATCCACGTTTGCTCCGGTCATCTCTCGATTGTTACTAGCGCCGCGCCGCTGGGACGGTCGATGAGCAAGCGAGGCAAGGACACAGGGAGCGTGGCGTACTACGTACGCGAGCGACCGAGGACGCCGCATCGCGCAGCTCAGCGGCCGTCCCAGCTGCGACGAAACGGCCGCCGCAGGAGTACTACTCCCCGCCGGAGGAGTCCTCGGAGCCCTCGCCCGCGGCGGCCTCGCCCTGCTCTGCGGCCTCGCCCTCGCCGACGAGCTCGGTCTCGGTCTCGATCTCCTCCTCCTCGGTCTGCAGTCGCGGTGGGGAGAGGGTCGCGAGGACAGTCTCGGGATCGTCGAGCAGCGTGACGCCCTCGGGCGTGGGGAGCGCGGACAGCACGATCGTCTCGCCGATCTGCATCTCGCCGATGTCGTGTGAGATCGACTCGGGGATCGCCGTCGGCAGCGCCTGCACGTTCAGCTCGCGGGTGATCTGCTCGAGCACGCCGCCTTCCTTCACGCCCGGCGCCTCCTCGAGGCCGGTCAGCTCCAGCGGGACCACGGCGCCGATCGCCTCGTCGAGTCGCACGCGCAGCAGGTCTACGTGGACGGTTTCGCCGCGTACGGGGTCGCGGTGGGCCTCCTTGAGGACGACCGGCGTGGCCTTCTCACCGTCGACGCTCAAATCCAGGACCGCGCCCGATCCGGCGAGGGCGAGGCGCAGCTCGCGGGCGTCGGCGTCGAAGCTCAGCGCCTCGCCGCCGCCGCCGTAGACGACGCCGGGGACGCGCCCGGAGCGGCGCAGGCGTCGTGCGGCGCGCGAGCCTTTGGGCGCGCGGCTGGAGACGTCGAGCTTGGTCGTTGCGTTGGCCATGGGGCTCGGAGACTCTAGCAATTGGCTTCGTTTTCGATCGGCGCGCTCAGAGACAACAGCGATACGTGCAGGCCCTGCAGGGCGTTGCCGGTGCGGCGCACCACGAAACACTGGACGATCGGCAGCCGGCCGATGACCGTCCAGGCCACGCGCGCGGTCCCGGTCGTTTCGCTCAGTGCTCCGGCGGTGGGTGCTTTGATCGAGAGGATCTTGATCTCGCCCGCACGCTCGAGTTTGAGGGCGCTCGCGCGGACCGTCGCCGCGCACGAGGGCTCCGCGCGACAGCCGTCGAGCAGAGCGAGCTCGCGTTGCGCATCGCCACGGGCCTGCGCCTGCAAGACGGCGAGGATGTCCCTGCGTTCGACGTTTTCGGTGAACAGGTAGCGCGCGAGCAGCGCGCCGACGACCACCAGCAGGACGACCGCGGTGGCGACGATCGCCAGGCGCCGGCGCCGCGGGATCGCCTGCCACCACATGCGCGGCGTCCGCTCGGGCGAGGACGATGGAGGGGCGCTTTCGCTCAGAACAGCTGGTTCTCGCCGCCGAAGACCTCGCTGACGGAATCGTCGACGAAGATGCGCCGGATCGAGTCCGTCAAGAGCTCCGCGCAGGGCAGCACGCGCACGTTGTCCGGCCTGCCGTCCGGGATCGGGATCGTGTCGGTCACGACGATCTCCTCGAAACCCGAAGCGGCGAGATTCTCGAACGCGTCGCCGGAGAAGATCGCGTGCGTCGCCGCCGCGTACACGCGCGTGGCGCCCTCTTCGAGCACCGTTTTCGCCGCCGCGACGAGCGTGCCGGCGGTGTCGATCATGTCATCGACGATCACCGCCGTCTTGCCCTTGACATCGCCGATCACGTAGCCGATCTCGGCGACCTGCTGCGCCGGGCGCTCCTTGTCGAGGATCGCCAGCTCGGCGCCGATCTTCGAGGCGAATTTCTTGTTCAGCTTGACGCGCCCGGCATCTGGCGCGACGACGACGATGTCGTCCAGCCCGAGGTCCCTGAAGTACTGCGTGAGGATGAAAAGCGCGGTCATGTGGTCGACCGGCTTCTGGAAGAAGCCCTGGATCTGCCCCGCGTGCAGGTCCATCGTCAAGATGCGGTCGGAACCGGCCGCCTCGAGCATGCGGGCGACCAGACGCGCCGAGATCGGCTCCCGCGGCGCCGACTTCTTGTCCTGGCGCGAGTAACCGAACCACGGGGTGACGGCGATCACCCGGTGCGCCGAGGCGCCGACCGCGGCGTCGATCATCAACAGCAGTTCCATCAGCGCGTCGTTGG
>DASXMO010000098.1:0-6208 GCA_036495605.1 Solirubrobacteraceae bacterium | reverse complement strand
TGTCCAGATCCTCGACGGCGAGGCCCACGTGGTCGATGCGGTTCAGCACGCGCCGCAGTCTATCGGCGCTCGGCGCCCGCGCCCGTCCCCGCATTCGTGCCCGCGCCCACACCCGCACCGTCACCCACACCCGCACCCGCACCGGGCGGAGCCTCGATCGCAGCCGGGCCCACGGGCGCGTCGTGCGAGGCTGCGGCCGCGACCACACGCAGGCCGACGCCCGGGGCACGCTCCAGGCGCGGAACGCCGCTCATGATCCGTTCGATCGCCTCGCGGTCGAGCACCTCGCGCTCGAGCAGCTCAAACGCCAGCGCGTCGAGCTGGGCACGGTGAGCGACGATCAGCTTCTGCGCCGCGCGACGCGCCTCGTCGATCAGCTCCTGGCGCTCCTCGTCACGGATGCGCAGCGTCGTCTCCGACAGTCGCACGTCCCCGTCCGGGGCGCGCCCGCCGCCGGCGGTGCTCATCGCAAAGTCGTGCACCATCGAATGCGAGATGTCCGCCACCCGCTTCAGATCGTCCGAAGCGCCCGTCGTGATCGCGCCGAACACCACCTGCTCGGCGACGCGGCCTCCGAGCAGCACGGTCATGTAGTCGAGCAGCTCCTCGCGCGTCTTCAGATAGCGGTCCTCCGCCGGCAGATTCAACGTGTAGCCGAGCGCGCGCCCGCGCGGGACGATCGAGATGCGGTGCACGCGATCGACCGACGGCAGCAGCTCTCCGCACAGCGCATGCCCGGCCTCGTGGAAGGCGACCACGCGCTTCTCATGCTCGTTCAGCACTCGCCGCGACTGCACGCCGGCGATCACACGCTCCAACGCGCTGTCGAAGTCGGCGTCCTCGATCGTGCTCGCACTGCGCCGCGCCGCAAAGATCGCCGCCTCGTTGCAGATGTTCGCGAGGTCCGCGCCCGTCAATCCGCTCGTCTGCTGCGCGACCATCCCCAGGTCAACGCGCCCGAGCGGCTTGTCGCGCGTGTGCACCGCCAGCACCCCTTCGCGCCCGGCCACGTCCGGCGGCGCGACGAACACCTGCCGGTCAAAGCGCCCCGGACGCAGCAGCGCCGGGTCGAGCTTGTCGAGCAGATTCGACGCCGCGATCACCACCAATCGCCCGCTGCCCCCCGCGAACCCGTCCATCTCCACGAGCAGCTGGTTGAGCGTCTGATCCTTCTCGCCCGAGATATCCGAGCCGCGGCGTCCGCCGACGGCGTCGAGCTCGTCGATGAAGATGATCGCCGGCTCGTGCTTGCGCGCGATCGCGAACAGGCGCCTGATCCGCGCCGCGCCCAGGCCCGCGAACATCTCCACGAACGCCGCCGCCGACTGCGCGAAGAACTGCGCGCCCGACTCATTCGCCACGGCCTTCGCCAGCAGCGTCTTGCCGGTGCCCGGGGGGCCGTGCAAAAGGATGCCCTTCGGCACCTTCGCGCCCAGCTTTTCAAACTGCTTCGGGTCGCGCAGGAACTCGACAATCTCCTGCAGCTCGCCCTTCGCGTCGTCCACGCCCGCGATGTCGGCGAAGGAGACCGACTGATTCGAGGACGGCTTGATCTGCTGCGGCTTGACTTTCGGCATCACCTTCAGCGTGCGCCACATCAGGTAGATGAGCGCGCCGAAGAACAGGATCATCAGGACCGGCTCCCAGTCCAACGCCCAGTTCTGAATGTTCTGCGAAATCGACGCCGCGATCGTGCTCGTCATCCGTGCTCCCTCATAGTCGCCACCCTTGGCTGTAAGCCCTGCCACGCGGGATTATGAATGATCGGGACGGAAATTTGTGCAATCGATCTGGCAATTCGACCTCCAGCGTCTCCGTTCAGCAGGATCCATGTCGCGAGCGCTCCATTCAGCGCACGCGCAAGGCCGCGGACATTGGGCCGCGCGACTCGCCGCCCGCGCGGGCTCGGCACCCCCCTCACCCCAACAGGCGTAGCGCCAGATCCCTGAAGAACTCCGCCGCGAAGCCCAAATCGCGCACGTCGATGCGCTCGTCCGCGCCGTGGATCAGCGGTGCCGTCTCCAGCAGCGTCTGGTGGCGCTGAGGGAAGAACCCATACGCCACGCACTCCGGGAACGCCGCGCGGAAGTGACGCGAGTCGGTGAACCCCGGCAGGATCGTCGGCGCCGTCAGCGCTCCCGGATCGCGCTCTGAGATCCACTCCGAGATCGCGTCCATCAGCGGCGAGGACATCGGCGAGCGGTTGCCCACGACACGCTCGGTGAACTCGATCGCGAAACCCTCCGCAGTATCGGCCTGGTCTGCAGGACCCGCGTGATCGGCCCGCGGATTGGAGTCGGCGGGCCCCAAGACTTCGGCGATCGCGCGCCTGACCTCGGCCTCCCCGAGGCCCGGCGGCACGCGGCAGTCCACCTTCAAGACCGCGCGGCTCGGGATCACGTTGATCTTCTCCGACGCCGCGATCCGCGTCGGCGCGAACGTGACGCCGAGCATCGGCTCGAACATCGTCGCCAACCGCTCATCCGCCGCGCGCAGGCGCGCCACCGAGCCCGCTGGATCCTCCGGGTTCTCGCCGAGCGCCGCGAGAAACGCGCGCGGCTCGGCCGTCAGCTCATACGCCGGCGAACGCGCGCCGAGGCGCTCCAGCAGCGGCGCCATCTTCAGCAGCGCATTCACGCCCATCTTCGGCATCGACGCATGCCCCGCCACGCCCTCCGTCGTGACCGTGAAGCGGAACACGCCCTTCTCCGCACAGCACACGCCATAACGACGCACGCCGCCGTACTCGAACACGCAGCCCGCGCCCTCGTTCACGAGCATGTCGCAGCGCACCGCCTCTGGATGCTCGCGCGTGATCCACTGCGCACCGAGCGCGCCACCGGTCTCCTCGTCGACGACCGCCACGATCAACAGCTCTCCACGCTCAGGGCGCCAGCCCGAGCGCGCCAGCGAGCAAGCAGCGGCGATCTCCGCCGCCACCTGGGACTTCATGTCGAGCGCCCCGCGCCCCCACAAGTAGCCGTCGGCGATGTCCCCCGACCACGGCGAGTGCGCCGGGTTCCATTCCTGTGGGTCCGCGAGCACCGTGTCGACGTGCCCGAGATAGCACAGCGTCGGACCTTCCCGCTCGCCGCGCAGTCGCGCCACCAGGTTCGGCCGCTCCGGTTCAGCGCCGAGCAGCTCGCACTCAAAGCCCGCCGCCCGCAGCTGCGCCGCGAGATATTCCTGCGCCGCGCGCTCAGCCCCGGGAGGGTTGACCGTGTCGAAACGGATCAGACCCTGCAACAACTTTCGCGCCTCCGAGGCGACCGCCTCGTGAGCAAAATCGCGCGCCCCAATCACGTTCATGCGGGAATGGTACGTCCCGTCACCCGACGCGCGCCCGGCACCGCCGCGAGCAGTTCCCGCGTGTAGGACTCTCGCGGCGCGCTGTAGAGCTGCGAGTTCGACGCCAGCTCGACGATGCGCCCCTCGTGCATCACCGCAATGCGGTCGCACATGTGCCTGATCACCGACAGGTCGTGGGAGATGAACACCATCGTCAAACCCAGCCGCCGCCGCAGGTCGCGCAACAGGTTCAGGACCTGCGCCTGAATCGAGACATCCAGCGCCGAGACCGGCTCGTCGGCGATCAAGAGCTTCGGGCCCAGCGCGAGAGCGCGCGCGATGCCCACACGCTGGCGCTGGCCGCCGGAGAACTCGTGCGGGTAGCGGTTGTAGTGCTCGGGGTTCAGCCCCACCGTCTCCAACAGCTCCTGAACGGCGCGCGTGCGCGCCGCGCGATCGGACTCCACGCGATGGACGACCAGCGGCTCGGCGACGATCGAACCGATCGTCTTGCGTGGGTTCAGCGACGAGTATGGATCCTGGAAGACCATCTGCAGCTCGCGCCTCACCGGCTTCAGGTCCCTGCCGTGCAGACCCGTGATCTCGCGTCCCTCGAAACGCACCTCCCCGGCGCTCGGCTCGAGCAGGCGCGCGATCAGACGCGCCGTCGTGCTCTTGCCCGAGCCCGACTCCCCGACGATGCCGAACGTCTCTCCGCGCAACACCTCGAAGGAGACCTCCTCCACCGCGCGCACCGAGCCGAGGTTGCGCCTGCGCATCACGCCCCGGTCGATCGGGAAGTGCTTCGTCAGGCCCCTCACCTCAAGCAGCGGACCGGCCGAGCTCGTGCCTGGCGCCTCGGAGCCCATGCCGGTCTCCTCGGCGCTCATCCCAGCTCCCTCCACAACCGCCGCCGCTCCGCGGGATCGAGCAGGCATGCGACCTCGTGATCGGGCTGTCCCGGCACCGGCTCAAGCGCCGGGTCCGTGCGGGCGTGCTCGGGCGTGGAGTAGGGACAGCGCGGATGAAAGCGACACCCCGGCGGCAGCGCCAGCGGGCTGGGCGGACTGCCGGGGATCGGCGTCAGCAACTCCTCGCGCGGGCCATCGAGCGTGGGGATCGAGCGCAGCAATCCCCACGTGTAGGGGTGCTCGGGAACCTCGAAAATACGTTTCGTGGGGGCGCGCTCGACGATCCGCCCCGCGTACATCACCGCGATCTCATCCGCCATCTCCGCGACCACGCCGAGGTCGTGCGTGACGAGCACCAGCGCCATGCCCCGTTCGTGCTGCAGGCGCGAGAGCAGCGCGAGGATCTGCGCCTGCACCGTCACGTCCAGCGCCGTCGTCGGCTCGTCGGCGATCAGCAGCTTCGGCTCGCCCGAGAGCGCCATCGCGATCATCGCCCGCTGGCGCTGACCGCCCGAAAGTTCGTGCGGATAAGCGTCCACCCGCACCGACGGCTCGGGGATGCCTACGAGGTCGAGCAGCTCGATCGCCCGCGCCCGCGCCGCTGCCTTCGCGATCTCACGGTGCGCGCGAATCGCCTCCACGATCTGCGCGCCCACGCGGTACATCGGGTGCAACGACGACAGCGGGTCCTGGAAGACCATCGCGATCTCATTGCCGCGGATCGCGCGCAGCCGCGGCTCGGGCAGCGACAAGAGATCGCCGTGGCCGGAGAAGTCGATCCGCCCGCTCACGCTCGCGCCCTCCGCGCGCGTCAGTCCGAGCACGCTCAGCGCCGCCACCGTCTTGCCCGAGCCGGACTCGCCGACGATCCCGAGCGTACGTCCGGGCGCGAGCTCGTAGGAGATCCCGTCCACGGCCTGCACCAGCCCATCTTCGGTCGTATAGCTCACGCGCAGGTCCTCCACGCGCAGCAGCGGCCCCCCGCTCGCCGGTGCGGGCGTCGACGCGGAGGTCGCCGAGGCACGCGCGTCAGCGGACGCGTCTTGCACGGCCTCCGGGCTGGCCCCGGACGGCGGCGAGGAAGACCCACGCGGTATCAAGGCGTCGTCAAGCGGGCTCATGAGTAGCGGACCCTCGGATCGAGATACGCGTAGGCGATGTCCACGGCGATGTTCGCGACGATCACGAACAGCGCCGCCAGCAGCACCGTTCCCTGGATGATCGGAAAGTCCGCGTGCGTGATCGCGTCGTAGTTCAGCCGGCCGATCCCGGGAATGTTGAACACCGTCTCGATCAGCACCGCGCCGCCCAGCAGCACGCCGACGTCGAGCGCGAAGATCGTCAGGATCGGCGTGATCGCCGCACGCACGCCGTGGTGCATCACGACCCGCCGCTCCGGGAGCCCCTTGGCGCGGGCCGTACGGATGTAGTCCTCGCCCATCGTCTCGATCAGGCTGCCGCGCATCAACCGCGCGTACACCGCCGCGAAACCCGCCGCGAGCACCAGCCACGGGAGGATCAGCGAGGTGAACCATTTCGAGGGGTCAGAGGTCAGGCCCTCATACGAGCCCGAGCCCGGGAACACCTTGACCTGGCCGATGTCCGCAGCGAACAGGTACAGCACGATCAGCCCGAGCCAGTATTCGGGCGCGGAGATGAACAGCAGCGCCACGCCCATCGCGCTGCGATCGGTGCGCGAGCGCCGGCGCAGTGCCGAGACGATCCCGATCGGCAGGCCGATCGCCATCCAGATGATCGCCGAGCCGATCGTCAACGACAGCGTCGCGGGCAGGCGACCGACGATCAGGCTCTTCACCGACGCGCCGCTGTAGTAGCTGTAGCCGAGGTCGAAGTGCAGGAACAGCCCCTTCATGTACAGCCAGAACTGGGTCAGCAGCGGCTTGTTCAGACCGAGGTTCGCCCGGATCTCGGCGATCACCTTTGGGTTGGCGCTGTGTCCAGCCCGCAGCCGCGCGGGGTCGGCGGTGGGCAGGATCCTGAACAGCACG
>DASXMO010000097.1:0-3775 GCA_036495605.1 Solirubrobacteraceae bacterium | reverse complement strand
GCTGGCTATGATGGTCTGCACGGGATCGGAGTTGCTCTCGTGAGCAGCACTGATCGCGCACCGAGGCCCGGCTTGACGCCGGGTCTTTGGCCTTCTCAGGCCGAACCTCACGCTTCATGCGAGCAGCACCCGAAGGTGCCGTGTCGCACACTGCCCTGCCTGCAGACAATCAGCTTGCAGACAATAATCGGTACTTGGCCGCGAGAAGCCGCACGGCTCGCTCAGCGCGTGCCGGTCGCGTAGCCGAGCAGAGACGTGTCGACGAGCCATTCGACGGGCGCGCGGTCGTCCGTGTAGACGGGGCCGCCGCGCAGCGCGGGCGTGAGACGTGCTGAGCCTTCGGCGAGTATGCGCAGGTCAGGCGGCAGCCACGCCACCGAGTTTCGCAGTGCCTGGGAGGAGATCGGCGCGGCGCTGGCTATCAGGAGCGTGTTGGTTGGTTGCGAGGGGTCGCGTAGAACGTTCGGAAAGACCGTGGCGAGCGTTGCGCTCACCGCTCGCTCCAGCGCGTCTGAGCCTTCAGGGTGTCCGACGTTCACGACGAACACACCTCTCGCCGTCAGATGGGCGCGAACGAGCGCGAAGAACTCGCGCGTGGTGAGGTAGAACGGGATGTATGGCTGCCGGTAGGCGTCGAGGAAGATCGCGTCGTAGCGTCGAGAGGTAGATGCGAGCCACGGCCGCGCGTCGGCGGTGATGAAGTGCAAGGTTGGCAGTGTCGGCAGACCGAAGAAGCGGTGTCCGATCGAGGTCAGCTGCCCGTCCAGCTCTACCGCGTCGATCGTCGTGTGGGGGAAGTAGTGGCTGTAGGCGCGCGCGGTTGTGCCGGCCGCGTCCCCGAGGATCGCAATCCGTGAGGGCGGGGAGGAGAGTCCGGCGAACGGCAGCACCAGGAACTGATCCCAGTAGTTGTTCGTGAGGTAGCTGTGCGGTACATACAGCGAGTGCACGGCGACGCCTTCGTTGAGCTGCAGCAGCCGTTCACCGTCGGGCCGTTCCACTACGCGCGCGTACTCGTAGGGCGTTTCGGTTTCATAGATCACCTGCCCTTCGCCCGTGACACCGGCGTTGACGGCGCCCGGGGGAAGCGTGAGCAAGACGAGCAGGGCGATCGGCGCGAATACGCAGCGCCTGGGTAGACCCGGCGCTGCGACGATCGCGAGTGCCAGCGCAAAGGCCAGGAACGTCCTGTGTGTGCCGGCGAATGGGATCAGCACGAGCGCGGCCAGAAACGTGCCCACCAGCGAGCCGCATGTCGAGAGGGCGTAGAGGTGGCCGGAGACCTTCCCGGAGTCTTCGGGGTTTGCAATCGAGAGGCGGATCGCGAAGGGCGCGACCATCCCGAGCAGGACGATCGGCACTGCCACGAGTGCGAGGACAGCAACGAGCGAGCCGAAGAAGCCCCCGACCGACAGCGAGCCGAGCGCGCTGGCCGCGAGCCGCAGCAGCGGGGCACTCACAAATGGGATGGCCGCGAGCATGAGCGCTGCCGCGAGCACCAGCTGACACAGCCGTGAGATGTGAGGCGAGCGGTCGGCGATGCGCCCGCCGAGGGCGTATCCCGCCGAGAGCGCGACGAGCACGGTCGCGATCGTGTTCGCCCAGATGATCGTCGAGGCGCCGAAGTAGGGCGCCAGCAAGCGTGCCGCCGCGATCTCAGTGCCCAAACTAGCGCCCCCGACGACGAACACAAGCACCCCAAGGGCGCGGCCCGACGTGAGGCCATCCGGCCCTCCGCTGGTGTCGCACGTCCGCTCGGCGATCACGGGCCTGCTGCCATCGTCGGCGCGCGGCGCGCGGGTGGCTGATCGGCGGTAGTCGGCAGCGTGATCGTCACGGTCGCGCCCTCGACGCGGACCGTGCCGCGGTGGCGCTCGGCGATCGCGCGAACGATCGCGAGACCCAGGCCTGAACCGGGCCGTCCGGCGGACTCCTCGCCGCGCCAGAAGCGCTCGAAGGCGCGCTCTCGTGCATCCTCGGGTATGCCCGAGCCTTTGTCGCTGACCGAGATTTCCGCGAGGTCCCCGTGCTGGCGGAGAGTGACATCCACCTGCCCGCCGACAGGACCGTGCACCAGGCCATTCTCGATCAGGTTCGTCACGGCGCGAACAAGTGCTGGCGCCTCCCCCGATACGACGGGGCGGGAATCAACCACGCTACGGACGCGATCCTGCCCGGCGACCGCCTCGGCGACCACGCCGGCGAGGTCGACCGGCTTATCGGGGGTGGAGGTTGCTCCAGCCCGTTCGAGTGTAAGGAGATCCCCGACGAGTCTGTCCAGCCGTGCCGCGTCGTGGCGCAGATCGTGGATCAGCTCGTCACTCGCGCCCCATGCTGCCAGGAACTCGATGTTGCCGAGCAGAGACGTGAGCGGCGTGCGCAACTCGTGCGAGGCGTCGGCCAGCATCCGCCGTTCGCGATCATGAGTCGCCTCGAGCGCGCCCAGCATGCGATTCAGCGTGGCGGCGAGGTCCTGAAGCTCGTCTCGCGTACCCGGCTCCTCGACGCGCTGGGTCGGACTGGCGGTCTGCTCGATGGCGGCGACCCCGCGAGAGAGCCGGTACAGCGGACGCAGCGCACGCGCTACCAGCAGCGCCGCGAGCAGGGCGCCAATCAGCGCAGCGCCACCGCCGAACAAAAGCAAGCCCACACGCAGGCGCCGGCCGACGGAGTCGATGTCGCCGAGCTGAGAGGCGACGATGACCACACCGCCGCTCGCCTGCCCGCCGGTATCCGCCAGCGGGGCGGCATAGAGGCGCGACCGGCGTCCATCGATCGTGAAATCGGCGTATCCGGACCGGCCCTCCATCAGGGCTCGCCTCACCACCGCCAGCGTCGGCAGCACACGCGCACCAAGTGAGAGCGAACGGCTGAGAATTCGGCCGTGCGCGTCGAGCACCTCCACGTCCAGCTGCCTGCCGCCCTCCGCGCTGTCTAGAACTCCAGGGGTCCTCAGCAGCGCCGGCGCAGAAGCGCTCAGCCGCGCGACATCGCCGGCACGTTCTCGCAGGCTCGTGTCGAGGTTGCTGCTCAATTCGTAGGTCACGAACTCGGCGGCGGCGCCGGCGATCCCCGCGACCGCCAAGAAGACCGCCACCGCAGCGGCGCCCACCAAGCGACCACGCAGCGAACGGACGATCCTCATTCGCGCAGCACAAAACCCACGCCGCGGACGGTCTCGATCAACGGTGGATCGCCGAGCTTGGCTCGCAGATTCGCGACGTAGCGGTCGACCACATTGGCGGAAGCGGTGCCGTCCCAGACCTCCTCGACGGCCCGCTCACGCGAAACCACCTGCTTGGGCGCGCGCAGCAGCAAATCGAGCAGATCCACCTCGCGAGAGGTCAGCTCAAGCGCCCTGCCGCGCCGAGTCGCGACCCGGCTGTCAGTGTCGAGCGTCAGGCCACCGTAGGCGAGCAGCGAACCGGCCGGCTGGCCGCGCCGCGAGAGCGCGTGGATACGCGCGACGAGCTCCTCGATCGCGAACGGCTTGACGAGGTAGTCATCGGCGCCGGCCTGCAGCCCCAGGACCCGATCGGAGATCGCGTCGCGCGCGGTGAGCATCAAGATTGCGCTTGTCGTGCCCTTGGCACGCATGCGGCTGCAGACATCGATTCCGCTGAGGCCCGGCATGGCAACATCCAGGATTACTACATCGTATGCGCGGCGCTCGGCCGCAACGAGTGCCGCTCCACCATCCGCGGCTATGTCAACCGTGAAGCCCTCGGCAACCAGCGAGCGCTCAAGCATCCTGCGGACAGGGGGGTCGTCGTCC
>DASXMO010000096.1:0-49428 GCA_036495605.1 Solirubrobacteraceae bacterium | reverse complement strand
GGCGTAGGCCTCATCATCAGGGACCCGCAGCGGCCGGGCGCGTCATGATTGCGACGTGAGAGCACTCGATCCGAGACTGCTCCGGTACGCACGCGCCACCCGCACGTTCCTCTTCGTCTCGGTTGCGCTCGGCTCGCTCGGCGCACTGCTGATCGTCGCGCAGGCATGGCTGCTGGCGGACGTCGTGGCCGGTGCGTTCATCGGCGGTGGGAGTCTCGCTCAGCTGCGCACGCCACTGAGCGTGCTGCTCGCCGTCGTCTTGGCCCGTGCGCTCCTCGCCTGGAGCGCCGAGCTGGCGGCGAGCCGCTCCTCGGCGCGCGCGAAGTCGCAGCTGCGCACCGTGCTGCTGACGCGCATCCCCGAGCTCTCCTCCGTGAGCTCTCGCGAGCAGGGCACGGGCGAGCTGGCGATCCTCGCCACCCGCGGGATCGACGCGCTCGACGGCTACTTCTCGCTGTATCTGCCGCAGCTCCTCCTCGCCGTGATCGTGCCCGTCGTGGTGATCGTGGCGGTGCTGTTCGGGGACTGGATCTCGGCGGCGATCATCGCGCTGACGATTCCGCTGATCCCGCTGTTCATGGCGCTGGTGGGCGCCGGCACGCGCGAGCGCATGGATCGCCAGCTCGAGAGCCTGGAGCGGCTGGCGGGCCACTTCCTCGACGTCGTCGCGGGACTGCCCACGCTGAAGGTCTTCGGGCGCGCACGGGCGCAGGCGGCGTCCATTCGCGAGATCACCGAGCTTTATCGCACGACCGCGATGTCCACGCTGCGCGTCACGTTCCTGTCCTCGCTGATCCTCGAGCTCGTCGCGACGATCGCCGTGGCGCTCGTGGCGGTGGCGATCGGCTTGCGCCTGATGGACGGACACCTCGGTCTGCGCACGGCGCTGTTCGCGCTCGTGCTCGCTCCCGAGGCGTATCTGCCGCTGCGCCGCCTCGGCGCGAACTATCACGCGAGCGCCGAGGGCATGGCCGCGGCCGAGCGAGTGTTCGCGGTGCTCGACGCACCGCCCGCGCCCGCGGGCACGCGCACCGATGTTCCCGATCCGGCGGTCTGCGATCTGGCGATCGACGGTCTGCGCGTCACCTACCCCGGTCGCTCCGAGCCCGCGCTGGCGGACGTCTCGCTGAGAGTGACGGCGGGGGAGACGCTGGCGCTCGTCGGTCCCAGCGGCTGTGGCAAGTCGACGCTGCTCGGCGTGCTGCTCGGGCTGCTGACACCCGAGTCCGGCTCGATCCTGGTCGGCGACGTCGAGCTCGCAGAGCTGAGTCCCGAGGAGTGGCGGGCACGGCTGTCGTGGGTGCCCCAGCGGCCGCACCTGTTCCACGCCTCGATCGCGGACAACGTGCGTCTCGGTCGCCGCGACGCGTCGAACGAGGCGGTCTGGGCCGCGATCGCCGACGCAGGCCTTACGGACGTCGTGGCTGACCTGCCCGCGGGCCTTGACACGGTTCTAGGCGATCGCGGCGCCGGGCTGTCAGCGGGCGAGCGCCAGCGCCTGGCCCTGGCCCGCGCGTTCCTGCGCGACTCGCCGCTGCTGCTGCTCGACGAGCCGACCGCCGCACTCGACGGCCGCACCGAGCGGGAGATCGTGCAAGCCATCCGCCGTCTCGCTCGCGGCCGCACGGTGGTGCTCGTCGCCCATCGACCGGCGCTCGTGGCGATGGCCGACCGGGTGCACTCGCTCGTGCCCGCGAAGGTGGCGGCGTGATCCCTCCGGACCCCACCGAACAGAGCCACGGTCCCCAGGCCCCGCTGCTGCGCACGCTCGCGCTCGCCCGTCCCGCCGCCGGGCGCCTGGCGCTCGCGACGCTGCTCGGGGCGGGCGCGCTCGCCGCCGCGATCGGCCTGATCGCGACCTCGGCCTGGCTGATCTCTCGCTCGGCGCAGCGCCCGCAGGAGTCGGCCGTCGCGGTCGCGATCGTCGGCGTGCAGTTCTTCGCCCTCGCTCGCGGTCTGTGCCGCTACGCGGAGCGGCTGGTGGGCCACGACGCGGCCTTTCGCGTGCTGTCGCAGATCAGGGTCGCTCTCTACGCGCGTCTGGAGCGGCTTGCTCCGCTCGGCCTGCCGGCCTTCCGCAGCGGCGATCTGCTCGCGCGGCTCGTGCACGACGTGGACGCGCTGCAGGATCTGCTGCTGCGCGTGGTGCCGCCCTTCGCGATCGCCCTCGGCGTGGGCGCGGCGACGGTCGCGCTGGTGTGGGCGATGCTTCCGGTGGCCGGCCTGATCCTGCTGGTGGCGCTGGCGATCGCCGCGACGCTCGTGCCGTGGCTGACGGGGCGGCTCGCGGCTCGCGGCGAGGGACGCCAGGCGCGGGCGCGCGCGGAGCTGACCGCGAGCGTCGTCGACCTGATCGAGGGCGCGCCGGAGCTGATCGTCAACGGGCGCGCTCGGGAGCAGGTGCGCCAGACGCTCGCCGCGGACGCGCTGCTCACGCGCATCGCGCGCTCGAGCGCGCGCACGGCGGGCATCGGCCAGGGCCTCACGAGCCTGTGCTGCGGCCTGGCGATGTGGGGCGCTCTGCTGGTCGGTGTGACGGCGGTCCATGCGGGCAGGCTGAACGGCGTGCTGCTCGCCGGGCTGGCGCTGATCCCGCTGGTCTCCTTCGAGCTCGTCACGGGCCTGCCCGCGGCAACGCAGACGCTCCAGCGCGTGCGTCGTGGCGCCGCGCGGGTGTTCGAGGTCATGGACACGCCCGCGCCGGTGAGCGAGCCGGCGCATCCGCTCGCGCTCCCGCCGCCCCCGCGCGCTCTGCGCCTGTGCGGCGTGCGCTTCACCTACCCGGGCGCCGCCCGCCCGGCGCTGGACGGGGTCGACCTCGATCTGAGCCCGGGGCGGCGGGTCGCCGTCGTGGGATCCAGCGGCGCCGGCAAGTCGACGCTCGCCGGCGTGCTGCTGCGCTTCCTTCCCTATGACGGCGGGTCGGTCACGCTCGGCGGCGTCGAGCTCGCCGACCTCGAGGGCGACGTGGCGCGGACGGTCGTCGGGCTGGTCTCCCAAGACGCGCACGTGTTCGACAGCACGCTCGAGGAGAACCTGCGCCTGGCCCGGCGCGGGGCGAGCGCGGATGACCTGCGCGCGGCCCTGGCGCGCGCGCGGTTGCTGGAGTGGACGCAGGGGCTGTCCGCGGGGCTGGACACGGAGGTGGGGGAGCGCGGCGCACGCATGTCCGGCGGTGAGCGCCGGCGCCTGGCCATCGCCCGGGCCCTGCTCGCCGATTTTCCCGTGCTCGTGCTCGACGAGCCCGGTGAGCACCTGGACACGCAGACCGCGGATGCGATCGTCGCCGACCTGCTGGCGGTGACCCGCAAGATCGCGACCTTGCTGATAACCCACCGCCTGGCCGGCCTGCAGGAGGTGGATGAGGTGCTCGTGCTCGATCGTGGCCGCGTGGTGGAGCGAGGTGCCCACGCGGAGCTGCTCGCGCTCGGCGGTCGCTACATGTCCTTGTGGGAACGCGAGAACGGCTAGGCGTCGCCACGTTCCTCGGCGAATCGGGCCATCCGGTGCGCCGGCGGGCCGCTCATCCGCCGCCGGTCTGGGGGCGAGGCGTCGGTGGCCCCGGTGGCGCAGGCGGCGCCGGAGGTATGGGTGGCATGGCGGGCGGCCGCTCGGGCTGTGCGCCCGAGGTCTGCAGGCGGCCGCGGAAGACGTGGAAGGACCAGCCCTGGTAGATCAGCACGAGCGGGAAGAAGATCACCGCCACGACCGTCATCACCGTCAGCGCGTAGTGGCCGGAGGCGGCGTTGTCGACCGTGAGGTTGTACGCGGCGCTGGTGCTCGAGACCATCACGTTCGGATATAGGTCGATGAAGATCGAGCCTACGGTCGCGGCGATCGCGACGGCGGAGGAGGCGAAGGCCGGACCGTCGTGGTTGCTCATCGCCAGCCGCGCCGCGAAGATCGCCGCGATCACCGCGAGGATCTCCACGGGCTGGGGTACGTCTGGACCGCCGGCGACGCTGCGCGTCCAGATCACCCAGCCCACGACGAACGCGATCGCCACCCATCCGAGCGGCCTGGCGGCGGCTCTCGCGCGCTCGCGCACACGGTCGGTGGTCCTGAGCTTGAGGAAGGTTGCGCCGTGCAGCAGGCACAGCGCGAGCAGCGTGAGGCCGGTCCACAGGCCATACGGCGTGAGCAGGTCGAAGAAGTTGCCGGTGTATTCGTGACCCGAGTCGATCGGCAGGCCGTTCAGCAGGTCGCCCAGCCCGACGCCGAGCAGCAGCGGGATCAGCAGGCAGCCGATCGTCATCGCCCACCGCCAAGTCGTTCGCCAGCGCGGGTTCTCGCTTTTGTCTTTGAACTCGAACGCCACGCCGCGCGCCATCAACGCCACCAGCACGAGCAGCAGCGCCAGGTACAAGGCGGAGAACATCGTCGCGTACCAGCCGGGGAATGCCGCGAACATCCCGGCGCCGGCGACGATCAGCCACACCTCGTTCCCGTCCCACCAGGGGCCGATCGTGCTCAGCGCGAGCTTGCGCTCGGAGTCGCCGCGCCCGACGATCGTGTGCAGCGCGCCGACGCCGAAGTCAAAGCCCTCGAGCACGAAGAACCCAGTCCAGAAGATGGCGATGATCACGAACCAGACGGTGTGAAGATGCACGATCGCGACGCGGCTTCTCAGTAGCTGATGGCGGGGGTCGGGGTCTGCGCGCCCGCGCTCGACCCGTCAGGGCCATCCTCGTCCGGCTCGAGGCCTTTGCGGGCGTAGCGGAGCATCAGGACCAGGTCCGCGGCGCCGAGCGCGAGGTAGATCAGCAGGAAGCTGATCAGGCTGATCCAGATATCGGTGGCGGTGACCGACGGCGAGTTGGCGTTGACGGTCTTCATCAGGCCCTGCACGATCCACGGCTGACGCCCGCTCTCGGTCAGCAGCCAGCCGGCGGTGTTCATCACGAACGGCGTCACCACTGCCCCCAGGCTCGCGCGCAGGAACCACTTCGAGCGGGCGAGCGTGCCCCGATGCACGAGCCACGCGCCCCACAGCGCCAGCAACGCGATCAGCGATCCCAGGTAGGCCATCACGCGCATCGACCAGTACTGGATGAACACGTCGGGAATGTAGTTGCCGGGCCCGTATTTGGCGACGTCTTCCTTCTGCAACTGGTTTAGTCCGATCACGGCGCCACCCCAGGTTCCGGTCGCGAGGATCGAGAGCAGGTGCGGGATCGCGATCACCTGGGTGGGGGTCCGATCGTTGCTGCCGCCACCGATCTGAAAGGCCGAGAACGAGCACGGCTGGCAGTTTTCCCACTGCGCCTCGGCCGCGGCGATCTTCGCCGGCTGGTACTTCGCCTCGATCTCTCCGAGCTTGTTGCCGACGAACATCTGCAGCAGGATCGCCGGCAGCAGCACCAGCACCGACAGTCGCGCCGTGGGGTAGAAGGCCTGCGCCTCGTGCCGCTTGTGCAGGTACCAGGCGGAGATCGCGAGCATCACCAGCGAGCCGGTCACGAGCGAGGCGAGGATGACGTGCACATACCCCCACAGGAACGTCGGGTTCGTGAACAGCGCCCAGACGTTGTTCAGCACCGGCTGTCCGTGGCTGTTCAGCACGTAGCCGACGGGGTGCTGCATCCACGAGTTGGCGGCCAGGATGAACAGCGCCGAGAGCATCGAGCCCGCCGCCACCAGCCAGATGCAGGCCAGGTGCACGCGCTTGGGTAGCCGATCCCAACCGAAGATCCACAGCCCCAGGAAGGTCGACTCCAGGAAGAATGCCGCCAGGCCCTCCATCGCCAGTGGGCCGCCGAAGACGTCGCCGACGAAGCGCGAGTAGGCCGACCAGTTCATCCCGAACTCGAACTCCTGCACGAGGCCCGTGACGACCCCGATCGCGACGTTGATCAGCAGCAGCGTGCCGAAGAAGCGGGTGACGCGCTTTAAATCGGGCCCGCCCACCCGCTGGTTGCGATACCAGGCGCTCTGCAGGAGCGCCACGAGAAACGCCAGTCCGATCGTCACCGGCACGAACAGGAAGTGGTAGATGCTCGTCGTTGCGAACTGCCAGCGCGCAAGGTCGTTGGTCATCCAACGATCAGTCTACGCCTGCACCCTGCGGACGGATTCCGGGGAGGGTGCCCGGTCAGCTGTCGTGTCTCGCCGGCTTCTCGTCGTGCCCGCCGAATCCCTTGCGCATCGCCGACTGCACTTTGCTGGCGTACTCGTCCAGCCCGCGCGAGCCGAAGCGCGAGTACAGCGCCGCCGTCAGCACGGGCGCCGGCACGCCCTCCTCGATCGCCGCGATCGACGTCCAGCGGCCCTCGCCCGAATCTGACACGCGCCCGGCGAACTCCTCGAGCTTCGGCGAGGCGAGCATCTCCTGGGCGGTCAGGTCCAGCAGCCACGACCCGACGACGCTGCCGCGCCGCCACACCTCGGCGACCTCGGTCGTGTCGATCTCGTACTTGTAGTACTCCGGCCGCTCCAGCGGGCTCGTCTCGGCGTCCTGCTCCTGCTGGTGCAGCCCCGCATCGGCTGAGTGAATGATGCTCAGGCCCTCGGCGTAGGCGGCCATCAACCCGTACTCGATGCCGTTGTGGACCATCTTCACGAAATGCCCCGCGCCGTTGGGGCCGCAGTGCAGGTACCCCTGCTCGGACGGGCTCGGCTCGCCGCTGCGTCCGGGCGTGCGCGGCGCGCTGTCCACGCCCGGTGCGATCGTCGCAAACAGCGGGCTCAGGCGTTGCACGACCTCGGTCTCGCCGCCGATCATCAAGCAGTAGCCGCGCTCCAGACCCCACACGCCGCCGCTCGTGCCGCAGTCGATGTGGTGGATGCCCTTGCCCTTCAGTTCCCCCGCGTGGCGGATGTCGTCGTGGTAGTGCGTGTTGCCACCGTCGATGATCGTGTCGCCCGGTTCCATCTCCTGCGCCAGCGCGGCGATCGTCTTGTCGGTTATCTCGCCGGCTGGCACCATCACCCAGGCCGTGCGCGGCTTCTCCAGCTTCACCACGAAGTCGGCGATCGACTCGGCGCCGACCGCGCCGTCGGCCGCGAGTGTCGCCACCGCGTCAGGGCTGACGTCATAGCCGACGCAGCGGTGCCCGTCGCGCATGAGCCGCCGCACGATATTGGCGCCCATGCGCCCCAGTCCGACCATCCCCAGCTGCATCGGTGTGTCCGTGGCCATCGTCGGGCTCCTTCGTCAGTGGATTGCCAAGCCGGCGTCGCGGGCCGGGTTTCGATCTTTCTCGCTTCTTCTCGGGCCGGCCCCGGGTCGATGCCGCGGGCAGGTACCGTGCCCTGTGCAGTGTCGCTCAATTCGCCCTCCTCCAGCACTTCGTCGGCGATCCGCCTGCTGCTGGCCGACGTCGACGGCACACTCGTCACGCCAGAGAAGGCCCTCACGGATGAGGCCGTCGCAGCCGTGCGCGAGCTCGACGAGGCGGGCGTCCTGTTCGCGCTCACCAGCGGGCGCCCGCCGCGCGGCATGTCGATGCTGGTCGAGCCCCTCGACGTGCGCACTCCGATCGCGGCGTTCAACGGCGGCCTGCTCGTGGATCGCGAGATGCGGATGATCGAGCAGCGCACGATCCCGCCGGAGCTCGTCCCGCCGGCGATCGAGCTGCTGCGCTCGCACGGCCTCGACGTGTGGCTTTACCAGGGCGCCGACTGGTTCGTGCAGGACGTCCGCGGGCCGCACGTCGATCGCGAGGCCGCCACGGTCCAGTTCGCGCCGACTCCGCGCGCGGACTACGAGGGCCTGACCGAGGGCATCGCGAAGATCGTCGGCGTCGGCGACGACCACGAGGCGGTCGCGCGCGCCGCGGCCGACGCGCAGGAGCGCTTCGAAGGCCACGTATCGGCGGCGCGCTCGCAGCCCTACTACGTCGATATCACCCACCCGCAGGCCAACAAGGGCAGCGTCGTCGACTTCCTCGCGGCCCGCTACGAGATCCCAAGCGAGCAGATCGCGACGATCGGCGATATGCCCAACGACGTGCTCATGTTCGTCCGCTCGGGCCTCTCGATCGCGATGGGCAACTCCGACGGCGAGGTTCAGCGCGCGGCGAGCTGTGTCACCGGCTCGAACGAGCACGACGGTTTTGCCGAAGCCGTGCGGCGCTTCGTGCTCCCACGCGCGCCTCAGCGCAGCGCGCGGTAGCGGCGGATCAGCGTGTTGGTCGAGCTGTCGTGCGACAGCTCGGGCTCGGTCTCGGTGGTCAGCTCGGGGATGATCTCCTTCGCGAGCTTCTTGCCCAGCTCGACGCCCCACTGATCGAAGGAGTCGATCCCCCAGATGGTTCCCTGCGTGAAGACGCTGTGCTCGTAGAGCGCCACGAGCGTCCCGAGCGCATAGGGCGTGAGCCTCCGCGCGAGGATCGTGTTCGTCGGGCGGTTGCCCTCCATGACCTTGTGCGGGATCACCGCCTCGGGCACGCCTTCGGCGCGGATCTCCTGCGCGGTCTTGCCGAAGGCGAGCGCCTGCGCCTGCGCGAACACGTTCGACATCAGGATGTCGTGGTGTTCGCCGAGCGGGTTGAGCGTCTGTCCGAACCCGATCAGGTCGAGCGGGATCAGCTTCGTGCCCTGGTGGATCAGCTGGTAGAAGCTGTGCTGGCCGTTCGTGCCCGGCTCGCCCCAGTAGACCGCGCCGGTCTGGTAATCGACCTTCGTGCCCTCCAGCGTGACGTGCTTGCCGTTTGACTCCATCGTCAGCTGCTGCAGGTAGGCGGGGAAGCGCTTGAGGTACTGCTCGTAGGGCATCACCCCGGCGCTCTGCGCGTCGAAGAAGTCGGCGTACCAGACCGCCAGCAGCCCCATCAGCACGGGCAGGTTGCGCTCGAGGGGCGTCGTGCGGAAGTGCTCGTCCAGCGCGTGCATCCCCGCCAGCAGCTCCGCGAAGCGCGGAGGTCCGATCGCCAGCATCGTGGAGAGCCCGATCGCCGCGTCCATCGAGTAGCGCCCTCCGACCCAGTCCCAGAACCCGAACATGTTCTCCGTGTCGATCCCGAACTCGCTCACGCCCCGCGCGTTAGTGGAGACGGCCACGAAGTGCTTGGCGATCGCCTCGCTCTCACCGCCCAGCCCCGCGAGTGTCCATTCGCGCGCGGAGGTGGCGTTGGTCATCGTCTCGAGCGTCGTGAACGTCTTCGAGGAGACGATGAACAGCGTCTCGGCCGGATCGAGGTCGCGCGTGGCCTCGACGAAGTCGGTCGAGTCGACGTTCGAGACGAACCGGAACGTCAGATCTCGCTTGGCGTAGTGGCGCAGCGCCTCATACGCCATCACCGGCCCGAGGTCCGAGCCGCCGATGCCGATGTTGACGACGTTGCGGATCGGCTCGCCGGTGTGCCCGAGCCAGTCCCCGGCCCGCACCCGCTCCGCGAACGCGCCCATCCGCGCGAGCGTCTCGTGCACCTGCGCGACCACGTCGACGCCGTCGACGATCAGCGAGGCCTCTCTGGGCATGCGCAGCGCGACGTGCAGCACCGAGCGATCCTCCGAGACGTTGATGCGCTCGCCCGCGAACATCGCGCGCGTGCGCTCCGGCAGCCCCGACTGCTCGGCCAGCGCGAGCAGCAGCGCGAGCGTCTCGTCGGTGACGCGGTTCTTGGAGTAGTCCAGATACAGCCCCGCACCCTCGGCGCTCAGCCGCTCCCCACGCCCGGGGTCGGCGGCGAACAGCTCGCGCAGGTGGGTCTCCTCGATCTGCCGGTGGTGCTCGCCGAGGGCGCTCCACGCCGGGCGCTCGCGCAGCGGGGGCACGGCCGCGGAGGGGATCGCGCTACTCCTCGACGGGAGCGGGTGAGCCGGAGTCGAGCACGTCCTGGCCCCGGTAGGAGCCGCAGCTCGGGCACACGCGGTGCGGCAGCTTCGGCTGGTGGCACTGTGGGCACTCGTTCGGCGCCGCCTGCACGATTTTGTGCTGCGCGCGACGCTTCGCCGTGCGCGAGTGAGACTGCTTCTGCTTTGGTGTCTGTCCGCCTGACATGAGCGCGTGGACTCTAGCAGTCAGGGATCAAGCAGCCACTCAGGCAGCGACCGATCCGACTGCGTGATGCGGCTCGGGGACCGGCTCTCCGGACTCGCGCATAAGCTCAATGTGCATCGGGATCGCCTCGCCGATGAGCTTTTCGACCTCGGCTTTTGTTTTGCCGACCGCCACGCAGCCAGTGATGTCGGGGGAGTACGCGCCCCAATCTCCATCCTCACCGCGCTCGTAGATGACTAGATACTCGGTCATCGCATCTCCTCGATTCCAGATTTACGTCTGATGTTCGCCAGGGTGCCCGGTCTCATGGTATCGCTGCGCCTGCCTGTGACGGTGATGACGGGCGCTTGCTCGGGATGCTTGAACTGGCGGTGGCTTCCTCGCTCGCGGACCTGCCGCCAGCCGTGCGCTTCGAGAATTGCGATCGCCTCGTGAACCTTCTTCGCCACACCTTCTCACCCGACGATGCGGGTGTTCCGGGACGGGCCGAGTCGGTTCGGTGGAGGTGCGCCTACGCGTGGACAGAGCTGGGCATGCGCAAATCGGAAGCCACATCTCCGGCCGCGACCACGCGGTTGCGCCCCTCGCGCTTGGCTTCATACAAGGCGCTGTCAGCGGCCCGGAAGAGTTCGTCGTAGTCCACCGCCGCGCCGCCGGCGGAGCTGACGCCAAGCGAGATCGTCACGGGGATGTCCTTCGGCCGCGCCTGCTCGACGGCCTCGCGCAATCGCTCGGCCGTGGCCGCCCCGCCCTCCAGGCCGATGCCGGGCAGGACGATCAGGAACTCCTCGCCGCCGAGCCGGTAGACGAGCTCGAACGAGCGCAGCCGCTTGCGCAGCTCGTAGGCGATGTCGCGCAGGACCGCGTCGCCGCGATCGTGGCCGTGCTCGTCGTTGATCTCCTTGAAGGCGTCCACGTCGCACAGCACGAGGCTCACGGGCTGGCCCGTGAGCCTCGCCTGCAGTGTGATCTCGACGAAGCGCGGAACGAGCGCGTGGCGATTGAGCAGGCCCGTGAGCGGGTCGAGAATCGCCTCGTCGCGGTGATGCAGCTCGGCGGACTGCAGCGCCCACACGATCGAGACGATCCCGGCGAGCAGCGCGAGCGTGGCGATGACGTCCACGGGATCGGCGATCGTCGCCGCGGGGTCCACGCCCAGCGTAACGGTGACGATCGCGAGGATCGTCAGCGCAAGTGCAGCGACTACGACCTGCGGGCGAAAGCGCGCGGCGGCCATCGCGCCCGGCAGCACCATCCAGGGCAGCGCCGGGCTGTGCGGCCCGCCGCTGATCGCCACGCCCACGCCGATCAGCCCGAGCGTGATCGCGATCGCCCAAGCGCTCACGCGCTCGGGGCGGGGGCTAGTGCGGATGCGCCGCTCGACGTTGGCGAAGTTCAGCGCGCACAGCGCGAGCAGGCCGAGCGTCCACCACCCGATCCAGGGGGCTACGGCCAGTAGCGCGAGGCCGACTGCGCCCGAGCCCACACGCCTGATCGTGCGGACGCGGTCGCTCGCGTCGATGACCCGAGCGCGGTCGAGCTCGGTTGGGCACAGCCACGAAGACGACGAAGGCGACGAAGACGATTGCGAGGACCCCCCGATCATGCTGATCTACTCGACCACTTGCGCGCCCTCCTTTAGGCACTCCTCCAACATGAGACGTTTGTCTACCGACGGGCCGGAAAGGCGCTTGGTTGACGGGCTTTTGAGCATCTAGTGGCACTCCACATACTCGTAGAGATGGCGCGGTAGAGATCTCCTGAGAGACCCCCGGTTAGGCTCTAGATCGATGCCCACCGAGCCGATTCCCAGCATCAGCGAGCTGATATCCCGGCGCACCGGGGAGGAGCTGGCTCTCAACGATCGCCACCTGAATCCGCAGCTGGGCCGGATTCTGCGCACGCTCGGCTTCGATCGGACCTGGACGGGAGGCGAGGGCGCGCATCTGATCGACTCTACGGGCGAGCGCTACCTCGATCTGTTCGGCGGCTACGGGGTGTTCGCGATCGGGCGCTCGCACCCGCAGGCGATCGCGGCGATCGAGGAGGTCATGGCCGCGCGCACGGGCAACCTGCCGCAGCTCGGCGTCACATTGCTGAGCGGGGTGCTCGCCGAGCAGCTGCTCGCGCGGGCCCCGGGGTCGGTCGGCGCGATGGTGCCCGCGAACACCGGCACCGAGGCCGTCGAGGCGGCGATCAAGATCGCCCGCGCCGCGACCGGCCGTCCACGGATCCTCTACGCCGAGCACGCCTTCCACGGTCTCACCCTCGGCTCGCTGTCGCTCAATGGCGACGAGATCTTCCGCGAGGGCTTCGGCCCGCTGCTGCCGGACTGCGCTCCCGTCCCGTGGGGGGATCTCGACGCGCTCTTGCGAGCGCTCGAGCGCGGGGATGTCGCGGCGCTCGTGCTCGAGCCGGTGCAGGGCAAGGGCGTGAACCTGCCCCCGGAGGGCTATCTCGCGGGCGCCCAGCGCCTGTGCCGCGAGGCGGGCGCGCTGTTCGTATGCGACGAGGTCCAGACCGGCCTTGGGCGCACCGGGCGCTTCCTCGCCTCCGAGCACTGGGATCTGAAGCCGGACCTGATCTGTCTCTCCAAGGCCCTCTCCGGGGGGATGGTGCCGATCGGCGCGGTGCTGGTCTCGCGCACGGCCTTCGAGCGGGTGTTCGACGGCATGGAGCGCGCGGTGCGCCACGGCTCGACCTTCGGCGGCAACGATCTCGCGGCGGCGGCGGCGCTGGCGACGCTGCGCGTGCTCGACGAGGAGCACCTGATCGCGCGCTCGCGACGCCTGGGCGCGCTGCTGTTGGAGCTGACGAGGCCGCTGGTCGAGCGCTACGAGGTCGTGCGCGACGTGCGCGGCCTCGGGCTGATGTGGGCGATCGAATTCGGCCCGCCGGGCGGAGCGGCGGCGCGGCGGCTGTGGGAGACGGTCGAGCGCCGCCAGCCCGGCCTGTTCTCACAGCTGATCACCGTGCCGCTGTTTCACGAGCACCGCATCTTCTGCCAGGTGGCGGGCCATCGCATGAACGTGATCAAGGCGCTCCCCCCACTTGTGATCGAAGAGCAGGAGATCCGCCGCTTCGCAGCCGCGCTCGAGGAGACGGTCGCCAAGGCCGAGCGCTATCCGTCGGCGCTCACGCGCTTCGGGCTGCGTAGCACCCGCGGGCTGATGCGCCGCTCGTAGTCCCCCGACGCTCGTCCTCCCAACGCAACGCCGGCCGCTGCGGTGACCAGCGCCGGCAAGGCTGGACGAGGGGCTCGCTCACGGGTCTCCCGAAGATATTGACGGGGAGGGCGAAGGGGATGGATACCCTGTCGGGCCGTGCTCGTACCCAGAGATGACATCCGCAACGTCGCGATCGTCGCGCACGTCGACCATGGCAAGACGACGCTCGTGGATGCGATGCTGTGGCAGTCGGGCGCTTTTCGTGTCGGCCAGGATGTGGCCACGCGCGTGCTCGACTCGATGGACCTCGAGCGCGAGAAGGGCATCACGATCCTCGCGAAGAACACCTCGCTGCGCTACCGCGACGTGAAGCTCAACATCGTCGACACCCCCGGGCACGCCGACTTCGGGGGGGAGGTCGAGCGCGGACTGACGATGGTCGACGGGGTGCTGCTGCTGGTGGATGCCTCCGAGGGGCCGCTGCCGCAGACGCGCTTCGTGCTGCGCAAGGCCCTGGAGGCGAAGCTGCCGGTGATCCTGGTCGTCAACAAGGTCGATCGTCCGGACGCGCGCGTTGCGGAGGTCGTGGACGAGGTGTATGAGCTGTTCCTCGACCTCGACGCCGACGAGCATCAGATCGAGTTCCCGATCGTCTACTGCAACGCCAAGGCCGGGGTGGCATCGCTCGAGTACGACCCGAATCTGCCGGGCGGGATCCAGCTCGAGGCCGGCAACCTCGCACCGCTGCTGGACCTGCTGCTGGAGCGCATCCCCGCGCCGCTGTATGACCCCGAGCATCCGCTGCAGGCGCTCGTGACGAACCTCGACGCCTCCCCCTACGTGGGACGGCTGGCGATCTGCCGCGTGCGCCACGGGACGATCAAAAAGGGCCAACAGATCGCCTGGTGTCGCGCGGACGGGGGGATCCAGAAAGCGCAGGTCGCCGAGCTGTACGTGACCGATGCGCTGGAGCGCGTCGACGCGCCCGAGGCGGGGCCGGGGGAGATCATCGCGGTCGCCGGGATCGCCGAGGTGACGATCGGCGAGACGCTCGCCGACCCCGACGACCCGCGCCCGCTGCCCGTGATCACCGTCGATGAGCCCGCGATGTCGATCACGCTTGGCGTCAACACCTCACCGCTGGCGGGCAAAGACGGCGACAAGATCACCGCGCGCCAGATCAAGGCGCGCCTGGATCAGGAGCTGATCGGCAACGTCTCGCTGCGCGTGCGCGAGACCGAGCGCCCGGACACGTATGAGGTGCAGGGCCGCGGCGAGTTGCAACTGGCGGTGCTCGTGGAGATGATGCGCCGGGAGGGCTTCGAGCTGACCGTCGGCCAGCCGCACGTGCTTGAGCGTGAGATCGACGGCAAGCGCCACGAGCCCGTCGAGCGCCTCTCCGTCGACGTCCCCGAGGAGCACGTCGGCACGGTCACGCAGCTCTTGGCCGCGCGCAAGGGGCGGATGGAGCACATGATCAACCACGGCACCGGCTGGGTGCGCATGGACTACCTCGTGCCCGCGCGCGGGCTGATCGGCTTTCGCACGGAGTTCCTCACCGAGACGCGCGGCACGGGGATCATGCACCACGTGTTCGACCGCTGGGAGCCGTGGGCGGGCGAGCTGCTCACGCGCCAGAGCGGGGTGCTCGTGGCCGACCGGGGCGGAGCCACCGTCACCTTCTCGCTGTTCACCCTGCAGGAGCGCGGCTCGCTGTTTGTGGGGCCCGGCGAGCAGGTATACGAAGGGATGATCATCGGCGAGAACGCCCGCTCGGAGGATCTCGACGTGAACCCGGTCAAGGAAAAGCACCTCACGAACATGCGTTCCTCCACCGCCGACGTGCTCGTGCGTCTGGACGCGCATCGCAAACTGACCCTCGACGAGGCGCTCGAGTTCGTGCGCGAGGACGAGGCGGTCGAGGCGACGCCCGTGTCGGTGCGCATGCGCAAGGTCGTGCTGCCGAAGGTCGAGCGTTTGAAGGCGATGCGCAACGCGCGCAAGTGATGCTCGTCTCGGCGCAGTCCGCGAGCGAGCGCTCGACCGGGATCGAGCTCAGCGGGCTCGTCAAGACGTTCGCCGGCCCGAGCGGTCCGATCCGCGCGGTGCGCGGCATCGACGTCTCGATCGCGGCGGGTGAGACGCTCGCGCTGCTCGGCCCCAACGGCGCGGGCAAGTCGACGACGATCGACATGCTGCTGGGACTGCTCGAGCCCGACGCCGGGAGCGTGTCGGTGTTCGGTCGCCCACCGGCCGAGGCGGTCGCGCAGGGCGCGGTCGGCGCGATGCTGCAGACGGGCGCGCTGATCAAAGACCTGTCGGTGCGCGAGCTCGTGAGCATGATCGCCTCGCTGTATCCCGCGCCGCTGGGCGTGCAGGAGACGCTCGAGCTGACCGGCGCCGACGCCTTTGCCGAGCAGCGCACGAACAAGCTCTCGGGCGGGCAGACCCAGCGTGTGCGCTCCGCGGTGGCGCTCGTGAGCGATCCCGAGCTGCTCGTGCTCGACGAGCCGACGGCGGCGATGGACGTGGAGGGGCGCCATTCGTTCTGGAGCACCATGCGCGAGTTCGCCGCGCGCGGCAAGACGATCCTGTTCGCGACGCACTACCTCGAGGAGGCCGACGCCTACGCCGATCGCGCCGTGCTGATGGCGCACGGGCGCATCGTCGCCGATGGGCCGACGAACGAGATCAAGGCGATGGTCGGCACGCGCACGATCCGCGCGACGCTCCCGGATGTAGAGGTGAATGCGCTGGCGGCGCTGCCGGGCGTCAGCAGCGTGGAGCGCCGCGGCGAAGCGGCGACGCTCGTGTGCACCGACTCCGACGCGGCGATCCGCGCGCTGCTGGCGGCATATCCGGATGCGCGCGACATCGAGATCGTGGCCGGCGGACTGGAGCAGGCATTCCTGGAGCTGACGGGGGACGGCGCGGACGCTGTACCCGACGAGGACGCCGGGCCGGGCGTGGACGACGGCGGCGGCGGGGCCGGGGAGTATCCGTCCCACGGCGATCCGACCCAGCGCGCGGGAGAGGGTTTCGGCGCCGGGCGATGAACTCGTTCGTCTACACCCGCTACGAGCTTCTGCGCACGCTGCGCAACCGCCGCTTCTTCATCCTCTCGCTCGGGTTCCCGCTGCTCCTGTACTTCCTGATCGCGAGCCCGAACCGGCACGCGCAGGACTTCGCGCACACGGGCATCTCGGCGCCGCTGTACTTCATGGTCGGGCTGGCGGCGTTCGGGACGATGAGCGCGATGCTCTCCTGCGGCGCGCGCATCTCCGCCGAGCGCGCGGTCGGCTGGAACCGGCAGCTGCGCATCACGCCGCTGTCGACGCGCAACTACTTCCGCGCGAAGGTCCTGACCGCGTACATGATGGCGCTGATCAGCCTGCTCGCGCTGTACCTGGCGGGGACCTCGCTCGGGGTGAGGCTCGGCGCGAGCGAATGGCTCCAGATGACCGGCCTGATCCTGATCGGCCTGGTCCCGTTCGCGGCACTGGGGATCACGATCGGGCACCTGCTGACGCCCGACTCGATCGGTCCGGCGATGGGCGGCGGCATCGCGCTGCTGGCGCTGATCGGGGGGACCTGGGGACCGATCGCCACGCACGGCTTCGTGTATGACCTCGTCCAGCTCGTGCCCTCCTACTGGCTGGTGCAGGCCAGTCACATCGCCGTCGGCGGACACGCGTGGACGGCGAAGGGCTGGGCGGTGATGATCGCCTGGACGATCATCCTGAGCGTGCTCGCGGGCCGCGCGTATCGGCGGGACACGGGGCGGGTTTAACGGCGAAGGCCCGCTGTTAGCGGGCCTCGGTAGGGCACTGGCGCCAAACCTACGCCGCACGACCGTCTCTCGTACGCCTGAGGCTACCAGGCCCTACCGCTGCCTTCAATACATGGCTCCGGCGGTCGGATTCGAACCGACATCCCACGAGAGACGGTCGTGGATGCTGCCGTTACACCACACCGGAATGCCATCAAGCAACATACGCAGCGCTTGGGATGGTTCTCTCAGGTAGGGTGCCGCGGATGAGATCGACACGAGCACTGTGCGCGGCGCTGTTGAGCGCGTTCTTGACATTGGTAGTTGTCGCGGGCGGCGCCAGTGCGGCGAGCACGACCGCGATCCATTTCCAACCGGAGGGGTTGCCACCGCTGGAAGTGCAGTTGCACAAGCACGAAGTGCACGCGGTGACGTTCCACCCGACGCCGGCGCCGGGGCACATTCACGTGTCGATGAACGACGGCAGGCACTACACGGTCATCTATAGCGCCTCCGACCAGGCGCGTCTGATCACGCTCGTAAGCTCGAACGGCGCGCGCTATACGGTCGCGACGGTCAAACCGAAAGCGGCGAAGTCGACGCACCATACGCTGCGCTACATCGTCGGCGGGATCGCGATCGTGGCGATAATCGTGGTCGTGGGTGTGCTGCTGGTGGACCGTCGCCGCAAGCTCGGCGAAGGCGGCGGCGATCAGCCCGCGGCAGGAGACTCGGCCGCGTAACGACCCGCGTCTCGCTCGCTCGCCACGTCGGGCGGCGCCTGCTCAGAAGCCCGTATTCGTCTTCACTCGCTTTCGATCGGCCTCGTGCAGGGTGCCCTTGGCCTCGAGTGTGGCGCAGGCCTGCTTGATGTCCTGACCGAGGGCGACGGTGAGCGAGTGGCTGAGCGTCTGCTTGACGAGCACGCGCATGATCTTGACGTGTTCGGCGTTCGGGGGGAGGGTGTAGGCGGGCACCATCCAGCCGCGCTCGGAGGCCAGCTGCGCGGCGACGTCGAACTCGTCGTAGGGGTGCTCGCCGGCTAGTTTGAAGGCGACGAGCGGAAGCTGCTCGTCCTGTTCGCCGCCGA
This sequence comes from Solirubrobacteraceae bacterium, assembly GCA_036495605.1. GTDB lineage: Bacteria > Actinomycetota > Thermoleophilia > Solirubrobacterales > Solirubrobacteraceae > Palsa-744. The sequence continues at coordinate 31,459 of DASXMO010000096.1, read as the reverse complement.
TCAGCTCGAAGTCGCAGTCGGCGATCTCTTTGGCGAGCGTGCGGGCGTTGTACTTCATCGTCTCCATCGCGTAGCGGTAGCCGGAGTGGCCGAGGCGCACGAAGTTGTAGTACTGCGCGAGCACCATGGCGGAGCCGGTGGAGAAGTTCAGCGTGAAGGTGGCGTCGCGCTTGCCGAGGTAGTTCTCGTAGAAGACGAGGTCCTCGGCGAGGTCGCTCTGCTCGCGGAACACGAGCCAGCCGATGCCGGGGTAGACGAGGCCGAACTTGTGTCCGGAGACGTTGATCGAGCGGACTTGCTGCAGGCGGAAGTCCCACTTCGAGCCGGGGTAGAGGAACGGCCAGACGAAGCCGCCGGAGGCCGCGTCGACGTGAATCGGCACGTCCAGTCCCTTGTCGTGCTTGAGGGCGAGCAGGAGGTCGTTGATCCCTTTGATGTCGTCGGCGTGCCCGGTGAAGGTGGTGCCGAGGACGGCGGCGACGGCGATCGTGTTCTCATCGACGTGGGGCTCGATGTCCTCGGGACCGATCGTGTACTTGTCGGGCGCGAGCGGGACGATCCTGGGCTCGACGTCGAAGTAGCGGCAGAACTTCTCCCACACGACGTGCACGTCCCCGCCGAAGACGAGGTTGGGACGGGTGGCGTCCTTGCCGGCGGCCTCGCGGCGCTGGCGCCACTTCCACTTCAGCGAGAGCGCGCCGAGCATGATCGCCTCGGAGGATCCCTGCGTGCGCGCGCCGGTCGTCTCACCGGGGGCGTTGAAGAGGTCGGCGAGCATGCGGATGCAGCGCTGCTCGATCTCGGCCGATTGCGGGTACTCGGCGTGATCGATGAAGTTGACCTGCAGTGCGGAGTCGATGACGTGGTGGGCCTCGGGCTCCATCCAGGTGGTGACGAACGTCGCGAGGTTGCGCATCGGCAGGCCGTCGAGGATCATTTCCTCACCGACGAGGCGCATGGCTTCCTGCGCGGACATGCCGTGCTTGGGCAGTTTGTTGTCCGGAGGGGGCTCGAGCAGGAAGCGGTTGCCGAACTTGCCCTCTAGTTTCTCGACCTGCTCGAGCGTGAGCGGAGGCGCGCTGGTGTCGGGCCGATCCTCGGCGGGCGGCGGGTGGGGCGGCATGCCGGGCGATGATACTCCCCGCCCATTTGCGGGCGGTGAAGAACCCGAGGCAAGAATGAGACTCAATCTTGATAGGTTGGGGTCCAGTGGCTATGAGAACTCGCAGCGAAGGGTGTCGCTCCCGCTCACGAAAGCGGGCGGTATGGGCGGCGCGTCCACGCATCCTGGTTGTGCTCGCCTGTGCGCTTTTGGCCGCGGGAGTGGCGGGCTGTGACAAGAGCGGTCCGAGCGCGACGGCCGGCACGGGAGGTCCAGGCGGCGGGCGGCTGAGGGTGGTTGCGGCGGAGAACTTCTGGGGCAGCATCGCGAGCCAGCTCGGCGGGAGCAGGGTCGCCGTGAGCAGCATCATCGTCAACCCGGACACCGATCCGCACAGCTATGAGCCGACGGCGTCGGATGCGCGCACGATGGCGGGCGCGCGGCTGGCGATCGTGAATGGCATCGGCTATGACAACTGGGCGCCGAAGCTGCTCGCCGCCAGCCCGGCCGAAGGCGGCGCCGGACGGGTTGTGCTGAACGTGGGCGCGATGCTGGGCTCCAAGACAGGCGATAACCCCCACCAGTGGTACTCCCCCGCGAGCGTGCAGCGGGTGGTGGGACAGATCGCGGCCGACTACGAGCGGTTGGATCCCGCGGGCGCCTCCTACTATGCCGCGCGTGAGCGGGCGTTTCGGACGCGGGCGCTGGCACGCTATGACGAACTGCGCGCGCAGATCAGGCGCCGCTACGCGGGCACGCGCGTGGGCTACAGCGAGAGCATCTTCCGTCCGCTCGGCGAAGACCTGGGGTTGCGGCTAATAACCCCTTACAGCTTCGCGAAGGCGATCGCGGAGGGCGGCGAAGTGAGCGCGCAGGACAAGCGGACGGTCGACGCGCAGGCCGAACGTCGCGAGATCGCGGTGTGGGTGTTCAACAGCCAGAACGTCACGCCGGATGTGCAGCGCGTGAACGAAATAGCGCGAGCGCGAGGGATCCCGATCGCGACGGTCACCGAGACACTCTCGCCGGCGAGCGACAACTTCGAGCAGTGGCAGGTGGCGCAGCTGGAAGGCCTTGAGCGGGCGCTGCGCGCGGGGACGGGACGATGAGCGCGTTGGCCGGCGGCGCGGTCGCGGGGGCGCCGGCGGCGATCGAGCTGCGCGGGGCTTCGCTGCGCCTTGGCGGACGCACCATCTGGAGCGGCGTCGATCTGCTGGTGGGAGCGGGGGAGTTCGTCGCGATCCTGGGACCGAACGGGGCGGGCAAGTCGACCCTGCTGCAGGCTCTGCTCGGCCTGCTCGAGCTAGCGCACGGCGAGGTCGCGGTGTTGGGCGGCCCGGCGGGCTCGGGCAACGAGCGCATCGGCTACCTGCCGCAGCGGCGGGTGTTCGATGAGAGCACGCGGGTGCGCGGGATCGACGTCGTGCGGCTGGGCCTGGACGGACGTCGCTGGGGCGTGCCGCTGCCGCTGGCGGGGCGTTTCAGCGCGCGGGCGCGCAGCGATCGCGAGCGGGTGACGCGGGCGATCGAGCAGGTCGGCGCGAGCTCCTACGCGGGGCGGCCGATCGGAGAGTGCTCGGGCGGGGAGCAGCAGCGGCTGCTGATCGCCCAGGCGCTCGTGCAGTCGCCGCGCATGCTGATGTTGGACGAGCCGCTCGACGGCCTCGATCTGCCAAACCAGGCGGGCGTGGCGGCGCTGGTGCAAAGCATCTGCCGTGCTCAGGGGGTGACGGTGCTGCTGGTGGCGCACGACGTCAATCCGCTGCTGCCGTATGTCGACCGGGTGCTGTATCTCGCCGGGGGGCATGCGGCGATGGGGGCGCCCGAGCAGGTGATCACGAGCGAGACGCTGAGCGCTTTGTATGCGGCGCCGGTGGAGGTGCTGCGCACGCGAGACGGGCGGCTGGTGGTCGTCGGTGAGCCGGAGGCGCCCCATCAGCACGGACCGCGACACGGGCACGAGCACGGACCGAGTCACGTGTTGCGATGAGCTCCTGCCACGACGAACCTCCCTGCTGCGGAGCTGCCCGTCGCCGCGACGAGACCTCTGCCGCGATGAGCGTTCTGCTGCGATGAGCCCGCATCTCACGTGGAACCTGGCGGCGGACGCGCGCCAGCTGGTCGAATACAGGTTCATGGTCAACGCGCTGCTGGCGGCGAGCGTGGTTGCGGTGATGGCGGCGGTCGTGGGCTGGTTCATGGTGCTGCGCGGGGAGACGTTCGCGGGGCACACGCTGTCGATGATGTCCTTCCCGGGAGCGGCGGCGGCGTCGCTCGCGGGCTTGCCGCTGGCGGCGGGCTACTTCGGGTTCTGCGCCGCCGGCGCGCTCGTGATCGCCGGCGCGTCGGGCGCGCGGGGAGGGCGCGATGCGCCGGCTCAGCAGTCGGCCATCATCGGGACGGTCGGTGCGGTCTCGCTGGCGCTGGGTTTCCTGCTGTTGAGCGTGTACGGGGGGGTGTTGGAAAGCCTGGAGTCGCTGCTGTTCGGGTCGATCCTGGGGGTCACGCGCGGTGAGGTGCTGACGTTGGCGATCGTGGCGGTGTGCGTGCTCGGGCTGCTGGCCGCCGCGGGACGCCCGCTGCTGCTCGCCTCGATCGACGCACCCCTTGCCCGCGCGCGCCGCGTGCCGGTCGGGTGGCTGTCGGTGGGGTTCCTGCTGGTGCTCGGGCTTGCGGTGGCTGCGACCGCGCAGATCACGGGCGTGCTGCTGGTGTTCGCGCTGCTAGTGGCGCCGGCCGGTATCGCGCGCCGGCTGACGCCGCGCATCGGCGCCGGTCTCGCGCTCAGCGTATTGCTCGGTCTGCTGATCGCGTGGACCGGCTTGGGACTGGCGTACTTCACCGCTTACTCCCCCGGGTTCTACGTGAGCACGATCGCGGTCGCGCTCTACACGGTGGCTCGGATCGCGGGGCGGCGGAGCGCGTGACGGGGTTCTTCGGCAATGCGCTGCTCGCGGGCTCCTGCATCGCCCTCGCGAGCGGCCTGATCGGCTGGTTTGTGGTGCTGCGAGTGCAGGTGTTTGCAGGAGACGCGCTCAGCCATGTCGCATTCACGGGCGCGCTGGCGGCGGCCGCGGCGGGACTGGATCTGCGCCTGGGACTGTTCGTCGCGACTGTCTGCGTGGCGCTGGCGCTGGGTGCGTTGGGTGAACGCGCGCGCGCGGACGACGTGACGATCGGCATCGTGTTCGTGGGGACGCTCGGACTCGGCGTGCTCTTCCTGGACCTGTTCAACGCGGGCGCGGGCGGGGCGAACGGTACGATCGCGGCGCGTACGCTGTTCGGCTCGATCTTCAGCCTCAGCGCGAGCGAGGCGCAGCTCGCGGCGCTGATCGCGGTCGGGATCGTGGCCGCGCTGCTGTGCATCGGCCGGCCGCTTCTGTTCGCCTCGCTCGACGGGCCGGTGGCGGGCGCCGGCGGGGTACCGGTGCGGGCACTCGGGTTCGCCTTTCTGGCGCTGCTGGGACTCGACGCGGCGGAGGCGACGCAGGCGGTTGGGGCGCTGCTGTTGCTCGGTCTGCTGGCGGCGCCGGCCGGCGCCGCGCACCGGCTGACGGCGAGCCCGTATCGCGGGATGGCGCTGTCGGCGGCGATCGCGCTGGTGTCGGTGTGGATCGGGCTGGCCTTGAGCTACTGGATCGCGGTGCTCCCGCCCGGCAGCATGGTGGTCCTCGTGGCGGCGGCGTTCTACGCTCTTACCATCCTGCTATGAGCGCGAAATCACACACTGACACCTGGTCTGAGCGCGCGGAGGCGACGCTCGCGGCCGCGGGCCACCGCCGCGGGGGCGCGAGGCGCGCGCTGCTGCAATTGCTCGACGGGCAGGAGTGCGCGCTTACGGCTCAGGAGATGGAGCAGGCGCTGCGCGCGCGAGGCCGGGGCGGGCGCGTGGTGAGCCGCGCGAGCGTGTACAGGATCCTCGACGAGCTGGAGCAGTTGCGGTTGGTGCAGCGCGTGGAGACGGGCCAGGCGATGGTCCGCTACGAGCGCGTGTGCGAGCACTCAGAGCACCACCATCATCTCGTGTGCGACGAGTGCGGCGTGGTGATGCCGTTCTCCGACGCGGGCCTGGAGCGCGCGATCGCAACGCTCAGCGAGCGGGTGCCGCTGACCGTCTCAGAGCATGAGATTGTGTTGCACGGCGCATGTCGGGACTGCGCGGTGTGAGCGCGGGTTATCGGCTGGCTGGGATCTTTGCGAACACGGGATTGCCGACCGGCATCCCGTCGTCTCCGTAGCTCATCAACGCGACATCCTCGGCGTTCTCAGGATCCCCGTCAACGATTCTCTGTAGCGCCACGCGCGCCTTTGACTCATCGTCATAGGAGTCGATCAAATTACCGGTGCTGCTGAGCAGGACGTAGTGCATCGCCAATCGGCAGGATATCGCGTATACATGCCACGAACTGCGGTGGCCGCCCCAAACCGTCAGATGCCCACGTTGTGCCGTGGCCGCGTAGCAGAAGCCGTTGTTGGGTTTTAGCTGAACTTCGGCGACATACTGTCCTATCCGTGGCCATCGCAGCGCGGTTGCGATCGCCATTTCCACCTCCCGATACATCGAAAGTCCAAGATGGATAAGCGTCGACTCGTACTCGAGGCCGCGGGGTGGAGCGCCAAGCTCGTAGTTAGATCGAAACGAGTCGAGCAGATCTGGGTGTCCGAGATCGACATCTTTGACGATGCGATATGCGGTTACGGGTCCGTGTGCGTGGTGGACGAGGAGGTTCTGCGCCAAAGATCTGGATGGTCTTCTCATCCACCGAGGATGTCACCGGCTTGGGATGTTTCTCTTGGCTGGCCCCAGAGGTAGGCGAGCACGCAGATCAGGGCGAAGGTGGCGACGACGAGCAGGACCGGGCCGGAGTCCTCGACGAGCGCGCCGACGACGCCTGCGGTGAGCCCGCCGGCGAGCGCGGCCAGCCAGGCGGGGTCGCCGGCGACGGGGCTCAGCAGGCGCTCGCGCCGACGCACTCCCCAGATCGCGCAGATGAGCGCGAGCAATGTGGCGACGGGCATCGCGTGGTTGTGCAGCTCGCCGAAGGCGGCGCTGTAGCGGCGGACGATCACATCGCGCAGATCTCCGGCGGAGCGGGCGTGGATGATGCTGCCGGTGAAGTGGCCGCTGCCGTGGGCGGTGAGCAGGTCGAGCGCAGCGAGCGCGACGAGTGCAAGGACGGGGGCGATCAGCACGATCAGCACGCGCTTGCGCGTGAGGGCGCCGGGCAGCAGCATGACCGTCGCGACGGCGGTCGCGGCGCCGACGAGGATCACGCCGCCGACGCCGGCGCCGATCCGCGCAGAGCCCTCGACGGCTGCGAGGAGGATGCCGGCGCCGGCCATCGCGAACGCCGCGCGCCGACCGCGGATCGCCGGATACAACGCGGCGGCGACCGCCGCGAGGACGAGCACGGCGAGGCCGGACTTGAGCTCGTTGCCGATGCCGTAGAAGCGCGCGCCGAGGATCGGGTTGGGTCCGAGCAGCGAGCGCATCAGCAGCTGCGTGCCCGCTAGTGCGTCGACGGCGAGCGCGACGATCGCGACGATGGCGGGGGCGAGCGGCGCGCGCGGCCACGGCAGCAGTAGGTCGCTGAGCACGCCCAGCGCGAGGCAGGTGAGGGCGATCGTCAGGTACTCGACGGCGGCGCTCGGTTGCAGGGCTGCGGGGATGAGCACGGCGACGGGCGCCCACAGCACGCCGATCCCGCCCGCGCGCATCGCCCACGCCCGCGTGCGCGGCCAGGGCGCGCAGATGAGCAGCAGCAGCGCCCACGCGCTCAGCAGCCAACCCAGGGCATGCAGGCGTCGCGGGCCGATCACGTGCAGGCGCGCCATCAGGGCGCGCAGGTCGGCGGAGTGCAGCGGGCCGTCGGTGTGGATCGGATCGCCGCGCATGTCGGCTGGAAGCGGGCGTGTCGGGTAGAGGTGGCGCAGGATCGTGGGCGCGAGATCGACGGAGGCGATCAGGCCGCGCTGGTTGGTCGTCTGTGAGGTGAGCGCGCTGGAGGTTCCAGCATTGCTCGAGGTTGGGGGATTGCTCGAGGTCCGGGGGTTGCCGACGTCCGGGGTGCGGTCCGCGCTGGGCGCGAGGCCGGCGGCGCCGGCCCACAGCAGTTCGTGCCCGCGTGGCGCGCGGGCACGCTGCACGATCAGCAGCAGCTCGCCCGGGGCACGGCCGGCGCTGAGCGCGCGCAGATCGCCGAGTCCGGCGGCTCCGGACGGAAGGTCGGCGACGAGGAGGCGGTGTGTGCGGGCGAGCAGCCCGATACGGGCGAGCGATGTTCGGGCCGATCCGAGGGAGACGGCTGCCACTGCGCCGGTGCGATCGGCGGCTGCGATCGCGTCGAGGTGGTCGACGCCGGAAACGCCGATGTAGGCGACGCCGCCGGGGATCTGTGCGGCGAGAAGTCCGGGGCGCAGCAGCTGGGGGGCGTTTTCGGCGCGGTGGCGAGCGGCCTGCCAGCCGAGGATCGTGCCTCCGCTGCCGAACGTCTGCAACGACATCGGGGGCGGGTCGGCGGGCGAGTAGGCCGAACGCGCGATGCGGGCGCCCTGCGTGATGTCGAGCAGCAGCTGCGCGGGCGTGTAGGCGCCCTGGCTCGCGGACATGATTCCGACGGACATGCCTGGGATGCTCGCGAGTTCTCGCTCGCCTGTCGGCACGAACGCGAGCACGACCGAAGTCTGTGTGAGTGTGGGTGTCGCGAGGACGTTTTTCGCCGACTGTGCAGCGGTCGCGTGTGCAGCGCTGCCCGCGTGTGCATCGCTGCACACGGGTGCAGCGACCGAGCAGATCGTGCAGAGCAGAAGGGCGAGCAGCGCCGCCCCCCGCCGGACGGGTGGGCTCAGCCCTCCACTCCCTCGGTCGCGACGCCGGGACGCGGATGGGCGCTGGTGCCGGGCGCCGGCGCATCCGTTCCGCCGCTGCGAGCGCCGCTCTCGGGCGCGGTGTCCGAGGGCAGCACGGTGCCCTCGATGTTCAGTCGCGGCAATGCGCGGTCGAGCCATGCCGGCAGCCACCAGGTGCGCTCACCGACGAGGTGCAGCACGGCGGGCAGCAGCAGGCAGCGCACGACGAGCGCGTCGAGCAGCACGGCGCTGGCGAGACTCAGGCCGAACTCCTTGATGACGCGGTCTTCTCCGAGCATGAACGAGAGGAAGACGCAGACCATGATCGCGGCGGCCGCGGTCACGACGCGCCCGGTAAGCGCGAGACCCTCGGCGACCGAGCGCGAGTGTTCGCGAGTGTGCGCCCAGCGCTCGTGCATGCGCGAGATCAGGAAGACCTCGTAGTCAATCGAGAGTCCGAAGACGATCGCGAACAGCATCACGGGGATGAACGACTCGATCGGTCCCCTCTGGACCCCGAAGAGGCCACCGAACCAGCCCCACTGGAAGATCATCACGATCACTCCGAGCGAGGCGGTGATGCTGAGCAGGTTCATCACGGCGGCCTGCAGTGGGATCACGAACGAGCGGAACACGACCATCAGCAGCAGCGCGCTGAGCAGCACGACGACGCCGATGAACAGCGGCAGCTTGTGGCCGAGCACGGTGGCGAAGTCGACGGCTCCCGCGGTCACTCCGCCGACGTACGCGGTCATGCCGGTCTGGCGCTCGATGGGCGGGACCACGGTGTCGCGCAGGCTCGAGACGAGCTGGGTGGTGGCGTAGGCCTGCGGGGAGGAGTGGGGGTAGACGGTGATCGTGGCGACGTCGCCGGCGGGGTTCAGCTTGGCTGGGGCGACCGAGACCACGCCCGGGGTGGAGGCGATCGCCGCGCGCAGTTTTTCGACCGACGCCGGCGCCGCGGTGCTTGGTGGCGTGGCCTTGACGATGCCCTGTTTGGCGGCTTCGCTGCCCGCGTTCGGCACCTTGGCGACGACGAGCAGCGGGCCGTTGAAGCCCTGGCCGAAGCCCTGCGCGAGCAGCTCGTAGGCGCGATGGGTGGTCTGCTTGGCGGGATCGTTGGCGGCGTCGCTGGATCCCAGCCGCAGCGCCATCGCGGGAGCGGCGATCAGGAGCATGACGACCGTCGCGGAGATCGCGATCGTCCAGGGGCGGCGCTGCACGAACGCGCTCCAGCGCAGCCACGTGCGGCCCGCCTGGAGGGGGGCCTCGCCGTTCGGTGAGACCTGTGTGCCACTGCCGCCACCGGAGATGCCGGCGGCGGCGGTGTGGGACCCGTTCGTCGCTCCGCTCGCGCTCGTCTGCGCCGCGCCCTGTGCTTCGCGCGCTTCACGGGCGCGCGCGCGGCGGCTCGGGCGGGCGACCCGTGCGCCGGCCATCGTCAGCAGCGCTGGGAGCAGCGTGAGCGAGGCGAGCATCACGAGCAGTACGCCGATCGAGGCGGAGATCGCTACCCCGTAGAGGAAGTCGACGCCCAGCAGCATCATCCCGAGCAGCGCGATGACGACGGTCGTGCCCGCAAACAAGACGGCGCGCCCGGCGGTGTCCATCGAGCGCACGACCGACTCGCGCGCATCGCCAAACGTCGGGCCCGGGGTGCGGTAGGCCTCGCGGAAGCGCGTGAGGATGAACAGCGCGTAGTCGATGCCGACGCCGAGCCCGATCATGGCGGCGAGCTCGGAGGAGAAGTTGGGCGTGTCGACTACGTGCGTGAACAGCGCGATCGCGCCGAGGCCAGTGCCCAGCCCGAAGAGGGCGGTGACGATCGGCAGGCCCATCGCCGTGAGCGAGCCGAACGTCAGCAGCAGCACGACGATCGCGGCCAGCAGGCCGACCGCGGTGGAGAGGCCGAAGCCGGACTGCTCGGTCGCCTCGATCGCCTGCCCGCCGAGCTCGACCTGCAACCCCGGCTTGGCGGCCGCGCGCGCGGTGGCCACGACGCGTTCGGGCGCGCTCGTGGGCAGCAGGTTGGCTTTTTCGTTGAAGACGACCGTCGCGAAGGCGATCTGGCCGTCGGCGGAGATTTGCTTGCCGGCGGACGCTCCGGCGTAGGGACTGATCACGGCCGCGACGTGCGGGAGCTTTGCGACCTGTGCGAACGTGGCTTCCATCCGCTCGCGCACCGCGGGATCGTGGACGGTGCCGGAGGAGACCTTGTAGACGATCGTGTCGCGGTCTCCCGCCTGCGCCGGGAAACTGTGCTGCAGCAGGTCGGCCGCGCGCTGGGAGTCGGAGTTGGGCAGCGTAAAGTTGTTCGAGTAGCTGGTACCCGCCGATTGCGCGATTATGTTCACGCCGATCAGCAGCGCGATCCAGCCGATGACGACGTACTTACGGTGGGTTGTCGACCAGCGGGCAAGCTTCAACATGGCGTTCTCCGGAGAAGAGGGTCTAGGGGGCCGGCGGGGCAACCGGCCGGGAGATGCTCCCTGCAAGGGTAGCCATCTCTGCGGATCGGACGCCGAACTGAGTGCTCATCCCTCAAAGCGCGCACTGATCGCACCCGTCGGGCGCACGCCGGCCGGCGGGATGCGGCCTCAGTTCACGCTCGGATCGGCGGGCATGCGCGCGAGCAGGGCATAGCCGCCGCCCATGCGGTTCAAGACCGTGCTCCAGAGGTCTTCGGGGACTTCGGTGAACACGTCGTCGGGGATCGCGGCGTGCGCGATCCAGTCGCCGTCGGCGACCTCCTCGTCGAGCTGCCCTTCGCTCCAGCCGGCGTAGCCGGCGAACACGCGCCGCCTGGCGGTCGCCTCGGTCAGCTCCTCGATCCCGGCGTCGGGAGCGGGAAAGCCGATGCGCCCGAGCACCAGCAGTCCCGCCGGGGACGGGTCCAGGAACTCCGCCAGGCAGACGATCGCACTGGGCTGGACAGGCCCGCCGACATACACGGGCTCCTCCTCGGCGACGGCCTGCTCCAGCTGAGGCACCGCCTCGCCGACCGTAACGGTGGAGGGACGGTTGAGCACCACGCCCATCGCCCCCTCCTGGCTGTGTACTCCGATGAGGATCACGGCCCGCTCGAAGTTCGGGTCATGGACCGCCGGCGAGGCGAGCAGAAGCTGACCGCGAAGCGATTCCTCCATGGTCCATTGAGGCTAGCGCGCTGGAGGCCGGACGGCGAGGCGCCGTGTGCGTTGTGTGGCGATGAGCGCGGCGAGGCCGGCGATCAGCCCAAGTGCGCCGAGGATCAAGGCGGCTATGCCGAGACCCTTGCTGGCTCCGCCGGTGCTCGACTGCGCGGCGCTCGTCGTCGATGTCGGCGTTGACGAGGTTGTGGTTGGCGCGCTCGCGGCGGTCTGTCCCGCTTCGGGTCCGGCCTCGTCCCCGGCGATGTCTTGGATGACGCCGCCCTTGGCGGTGACGTTGATCCTGGGGGAAGGGTGTTCGGCTGTAAGCGAGGGGGAGATCCAGTGGATTGCCTGTCCGTTGCTGTAGGTCTGGACGGTCCTGAATTCAAGCGCCTTGCCGGCCGCGTCGGCGGGGATGGCAAGGGAGAGTGGAAACTGGACGAACTGCCCATTGTTCACCTTTCCCAGCGGTCCGCTCCAGGTCCAGACGATCTGCGAGACCTCGGTGTCGATCGTTTCGCCGTCTGCTTTGATCGGACTGGCGAGCTTGGTTTCGATTACGCGGGTGTTCCAGCCGGGCACGTTTTCGTAGTCAACGCCCGTGAAGCCCTGTGGGAAGAGCACGTCGACCTTCTTGACGTAGGCGCCTTCCTGCTCGCCGGGGACGCGCACGTCGACGGTTGCGAAGGCTCCCGCGGGGATCGTGTTGGGGTGCAGACTGATGTGTGCCTGCGCGCTCGCGGGCGCGAGGAGCGCTCCAGTGGTGAGCAGCAGGGCGATCTTCTTGGCTTTCATCGCTGTGCGTCCTCCTGTTGGGGTGTGTATGGGGCCGCCCTGCGGTTCATCCGGTCGGGCGCGTGTGGTTCGTTCGGCGGGTTCCGGGGCTCATCCGATGGACACTTTGACCGTGCGACTGAACTGTTCGAATTCAGATACGCGATCGACGATTTCGATTTCCCACGTCCCTCCCGGGCTGAGCACGGCGGAGTTGAGGATGTAGTGGCCGGGGCCCGCGACGATCGGCTTCAGCGCCAGCGGGCCGATACCCTTGGCCGGCAGCTTGGCCGTGGCGGTGAGTTCCTTGGTGGCGGTGAACTGAGCACCGGTCTTGGCGTCGATGAGATAGAGATGGATCGTGTTCAACCCGACCCTGGCCGGTTCGACGGTCATCTCGAGCTCGGCCGGACCCAGGGTGGTGTCGACGGAGAAGGGTCCCGACGCGGCGTCGATCGGCGGGGCGTAGCTGATCAGGGCGGCGGTGACGCCGAATACGCACAGCATCAGTGCTAGCTCACCGCGCATCGTGCGGCGCGCCAGCGCACCGGCGGTCCCCGGCGGACGCCCGTCGCCGACGAGGCGCTTAAGCGTTGGGATGACCCGCTCGCGGTTGACCCAGCCGAGGCCGATGAGCGCGAGCAGCAGCACGATCTTGACGGTGATCAGCGCACCGTAGGTCGTGTGCAGGAGCCCGTGGAAGCTACGCACGTCGATGTACGCCTGGAGCACGCCTGTGGCGGCGATCGCGATCACCGCGCCGAGCGCGATCGGGGAGAAGTGCGCGAGCGTGCCGAGCAACAGCCGGCCGCGCTCGTCGCCCTCGAGCCGGCGTGTGGCGCCGGGCAGCGCGAGCAAGAGGCAGGCGATGCCGCCGACCCAGACGCTTGCGGCGAGGACGTGCAGCGCGTCGGAGGGGAAGAACACGACGACGGGGCTCTCGATACTCGCGTGACCGGCCAGGGCCGGGGTGATCGCCAGGTACAGAGCTCCGATTGCGAGCAGGGCGAGAATCGAGCGCGGCGCTGGTGGAGTCAGCGACGGTCCGTCCTGCGCTTGTGCGCCTGCTGGTGGTGTGTCCCCGTTTGTCGCCCCCTTCGTGGAGTTCTGCTCCGTGCCCGACGACGGGACCTCGATGTTCGCTGACTTGTTGGGCTGCAAGGTGCGGATGGCATCGCGACCAAGCGCCCTGGCCAGCAGCAGGAGCGCGCCGATCGCGAGCCAGTCGATCGCGCGCAGGGCCCATACTCGGCCGAAGCGGCTTTCGAGGGTGTTTTCGAGGATCGGGCCTTTCAGGGAGGCCCACAGCGACACTCCCGCGGCGCTCGCGCCCTGCAGCAGGATGCCGAGCACACTGATGAGCACGCCCAGCGCGATCGCAAACACGAACAGCCGCCACAGGCGTGAGGCGAATACACGCGAGGCCTCAGACCAGCGTGGTTGGGGGCCGGCGAGAGCGGCGAGGCCCGGAAGCCACGCGCAGAAGAGGAAGAGGAGGCCGCCGAGCATCAGCGCGATCGTCAGGTAGTCCAGTCCGCGCACGACTCCGAAAGCGAGGGCGGTGGTCTCGCCGCTCTTGTTCTTCCCGATCAGCCCCGCGACCGTGAACTTCGGCGCGGCGCCCGCGTGCCCGATGTTGAAGACCAGCCCGCCGTAGACGATGTGCGTGTCGGCGGAGATCACGCGGTAGGTGGCGGTGTAGGTGCCGTCCGGCAGATGGGGCTTCAAGCCGACGCCCATCCAGTGCTCGTCCCCGTTCGGGTGCGATACCTCGAGATCGTCGACCTCGTTGCCCTGTGCGTCGTACACGCGGACGGCGCCGAGGGTGCCGCCGACGTCTTGGTCGAACTCGAAGATCACCTCCCGCGGCTGGGCCTGGACGGTCGAACCCGATGCCGGCGAGGTGCCGAGCAGCTGCGCGTGCGCCCATGCCGCCGGGGCGCTCGCAAGGGCGGTCGCGAGCGTGAGGGCGAGCGTCGGCAAGATCGAACGACGGAACATCGAAGGCTCCTCGCATGGATGTCGGGATGGTCTGGCTCGGATCGGCCAAGCGGACGCCGGTGGTCGCTCGCCTGGCGGGTGTGTAGGGCGACTATCCGTGCACGGGATAACGTCGTTCGCGCCGGGGCCGCCGGGACGAGCAGAGTCGACCCCTGTAGGGCCGGAGACGGTCTAGCTCGTCGCGAGCGATGCGGGTGGCGGGCGTACCGCGAGGGAGCTGCCGATCAGACGACCCCCGCGCACGATAAGTGACGCCATAGGTGTGCGTACGGGCATGCTGGAACGGGGACGCGGCCAGTGTGTCGACTGCGAACGGCGGCGCAGCGCGAACAGGACGCGCTCACCGGGATAGCGGCGTGCCAGGAGCGGCAGGGTCAGTGCCAGCGCGGGCAGCAGACAGAGCAAGGCGTGCAGCACGTGCTGCAAACACTACTTCACGATTTGCGCTTGCGACGATGATCTGCCCAGGGCCCCGTCCATCGGCATACGCTGGCGCATGTGCCGATTGGCGTGAATGTCTGCAAGACACGAATGCCGACTCCCGATATGCTGACTCGTATGGCCAAGACTCCGCAGGCAGGCGAGCCGGCGCCGGACTTCGAGCTACCCGGCACCGATGGTCCGTTCAAGCTCTCGGATCATCGTGGCGAGCGGGTGGTGCTGCTCTTCTACCCGGGGGACAACACGATGGTCTGCACGAAACAGTTCTGCTCCTACCGCGACCGCGCGGATGAGTTCGCGGGCCTGAATGCGACGGTCGTGGGGATATCCTCGCAGGATCTGGAGTCCCATGAGGGGTTCGCGGGCAAGCATTCGCTGAACGTGCCGCTGCTCGCGGACGTCGACAAGCAGGTCGCGCGCGCCTACAGCGCGTACTCGTCGCGTCTGGGGACCAAGCGCGCGGCGATCGTGATCGACGAGCAGGGTGTGGTGCGTCATCGCCACGACCATCTGTTGGGGCTGGACTTCCAGTCGGTCGATGACCTCAAGGCGGCGCTCGACACGCTCCCGGGTCCGGTCGCCGGCTGAGGCGGTGTTTGGCGCCGCCCCGGCGTCACCCACCAAGTTAAGACGCCGGAGCCTCTCTCGCAAAGCAGTCGATCCGACGCTTACAGCATGGTATAGGATCATCTGCTTCTACCTAGAAGTCGATGTGACGATGTGATGCGGGGGTCGATTGACGATGGAGGGGTATGGCGCGTCTGGGCAGCGCGTCGCAAGTCGTAGCCAGGCGTCGGTGGATGCCCGGATCGCCCTGATGGCGCGGTTGCGTGCGCGGCAGGCGGAGATCGAGCGGGTGATCTTCGCGCGTGTGCGGGGCGATCGCTTTGAGCGGACCGGCGCCGAGGATCGGGAGTACATCGAGGGACTGCGCGTCGCGGGAGAGGCGGGGCTCGAGTACGTACTCACCGGGGTTGAGCTGTGGGGCAGGTCACTGGCTCCGGTGCCGCCGGCGGTATTGGCGCAGGCCAGGCGAGCGGCGCGCGCAGGGGTAGGGTTGGACACGGTCCTGCGCCGGTATGTGGCCGGTCACGCGGTGGTCGAGGATTTCGTCGCGTGTGAGGTCGAGTGTGAGGATCGGGAGGATCTGCCGCTGGAGGTTGGGGCGTTGCGAAGCGTGCTCGCCGCGATCGCGGCGCTGGTCGATCGGCTCATCCGGGTGGTCAGTGGCGCCTACAGCCGGGAGGCAGAGCTGCTCGCGGCCGCGAGCAGGGAGCCTGTGGTCTCTCGCGCTGTGGTCTCTCGCGCGCACCGTCGCGACCGTGTGCGCGAGGGCGAGCCGGAGGGTGCCGGAGTGCGAGCGCCCATCCCCTGTGGGCGGCGCGAACGGATCGTTGCGGCGATGGTGGAGGTCGTGGCGGAGAGGGGTTTCGCGCATACGACCGTGCGGTTGGTGAGCGAGCGGGCGGGAATCTCCACCCGTACGTTCTACGAGGAGTTCGAGAGTCTGCCGGAGTGTTTCCTCGCCGTGCTGGATTACGGGTTGGAGCGTGCCCGCGAGCTGATCGTGGAGACCCTCACTCGCGAGGCTGGTTGGCGGGACGGGATCCGCTCCACGCTGCTCGCGCTGCTGGTAGGCCTGGACGCCGCGCCGCAGCTTACGCGGGTGTGGTTCGTGGAGGCGCTCGCGGCGGGGTCGTGGGCGCTCGAGCACCGTGAGCGCAACCTCGCGCAGGCACGTTCGATCGTCATCGAGCATCTGGCTGCGCCTGGTCTCGGGGGGTCCGATTCGTGGATCCTCGCGGGCGTGATGTCCTCCATCCTAGGCTTGATTCACACCCATCTGGTGACGAGCGAGGGACCGCTGCTGGAGCTGCTCGGACCTCTGACGGGACTCGTCACCGTGCCCTTTCTAGATTTCTCGGAGGTCGAAGCGGAAGTCGCGCGGGCGGAGCGCCTGGCCGAGGCGATCAAACGCGCCGACGGCTCCGGTCGCGTCGGGCCCGTCGACGCGGTGCCGAGCGGGCAGCGAGCGATCGGATCTCCCGTACCGCCTTCGCCGGGATCTCCCGCGCCGAGTTTGCAGGGGTCTCCGGCGCCGCCTGTGCCGGGTACGCGCCGCGGACGGGAATGCCTGCTCTACCTGGCCGATCATCCCGGCGCCAGCAACAGCGAGATCGCCGCTGCCATCGGCATCGCTCACCGCTCGCAGATCTCCAAGCTGCTGTCATCCCTCAGCCTCGAGGGGCTCGTCGCAAAGCTTCCGCGGGAGCGGTCGGGGACGCCGAACGCGTGGCTGCTGACGCCCGCGGGAGAGACGACGCTGCGCGCGCTGGACACCGACGACGTCGATTAACCTAATTTGTCCCACTGCTCGACATGCGCTGGTCAAGCGAGCGGAATTTACTGTTGACTGCACCAAAAATCATTGTTTTTATCTTCGGTTAACACTTGACGGCGCCGGGCGCGTTCCTATAGCAATCTCACACCGCGGTCTGGGTGACGTCTCACCACGACGCTTGAACCGCGGGCGGCCGCCGGGCGTGCGGTAAGGAGCGCGCTCGGTACCGGATATTGGGTAATGGAATAGGGGAGGCAGCATGGCCGGCACGCACGGTGAGCGGCAGGGGTTTCTGCGCGCTCTTGCACAGGATGGGGCGGTTTTCCGTTTCGGGGAGGATCTTCGGACGGGGCTCGTCGCGGTGTTCGTTGGGTGTTTGGCGTGCTGTGCGGTGGTGTGCGCGCTCTCGCCGATGGTGGCGTGGGGCGCCGGGATGACCGGCGAAGAGGCCGCGTCTCTCGGCGGGAGTGGTGCGTCCGGTGTCCTCGGCGGCGGCCTGGTGATCGCCGGCTCGCCGACCGAAGATGAACAGCTGGGGGCGCAGCGACAGGCCAGGCATGACGCTCCCGAAGCGTTCCTCGGGCGTGAAGAATCGCAGACGGAGTACGAGGGGCTTGATCCCGCCCAGGCGGCGGGTGTGGCCAAGAGCGTGTTCCCTGGGCTGATCGATCGGTCTACCGGCGGCGCTCCCGAACTTCCGGCGGGCGAGCGGATCGTTCGCTATCCGACAGATCGCGCGGCCGAAGTCGCGTTGCCGGAAGGGCAGCGGGGAATCGTGGAATCGCTTGCGCCGATCGCGGTGAGCAGCGGGCGTGAGCATCTACCGATCGAACTGCGGCTGCAGGAAGCGGGCGCGGGCTTTGCGCCGGCCCGCTCGAATCTCACCCTGGGCATCCCTATGCACCTAGAAGAAGGCGTCTCGCTGGCGAAGCTCGGCGTGTCGCTGACGCCGGTAGGCGCAGACGGCGCACCCCTGGCCGCCTCCGAAGGCGCGCTCGATGGCGCCGCGGCCGTGTGGCACGTCGCGGGCGGTGGCACGGACGGCGCACAGGACCTCGAGAGCGTCGCCAAGGCGACGCCCGGCGGCTTTGATCTGACGAGTCTGCTGCTGTCCGAGCGCAGTCCCGGTGAGCTCTACTTCCATGTGGGTCTGCCGGCCGGGGCGCGGCTGGTGCAGAACCGCGATGGTTCCATCGGGGTCCTCGCGGGCGGGAAGCCCCTGGCCACGATTGCCCCCGTCGCGGCGGAAGACGCCGAAGGCAACGGCGTGCCCGTGAGTACCGTTCTGCACGGGTCTACGCTCGAGGTCTCCCTCGACTTGGAAGGGGAATACCGTTATCCGATCGCCGTTGATCCGGAACTCCTGGCTCCGCCCGACAGCAAGCTGGCGGAAATACCGACTGGGAACTGGGAATTCAAAACCAGCAGTTCTGCGAACTTCCAGAAGGTCGCAGAAAAAGGCGTGGAACGTTTGGAAACGAAGGGCATCGGCGACTACAATCCATCCGGGCACGAAGAAATCGCCTCCTGGGGTTATCAGACCAAGGGTGTTTCGCACATCTACAAAATCGAAACGCAGACGTCGGGACACAACAAAGGCCATCAGATCGAAAGCTTCCTTGCTTTCTTTGAACCCGGCGGCGCAAGGGAAACCAAGAAGTCTTTGTCGAATGAATCGCTGAACCCCGAATACGAAAACAAAGCCGAAACAGCTTGTGCGGCAAACGCTTCGAAAGTCGAAGAATGCTTGTCGAGCTCGGGCAAAGCGAACAACGCGGTCGTCTTTGAGCAGGCCGCCATCGGCAACCCGGGCAGCAACTACGGCTTTTCCGACTGGATGACCCAGGGCGTCGTCTCGATCGCGGAGCCGAGCGGTACGCACTCCACCACGAGCTACAACACCAGCTCGTCCTCCATCGAAGTCACGGCCGAAAACGAAAAAGGCGAAAAAGAAAAAGTCAAACGAACCAATGCCTTGCTGAGTGGGGCGCATACTTGGCTTTCGAAACTGACCGGCGCAATGGGCGGGGCGATCGAACTCCAGGCCAACGACGGGGGAATCGGCGTCTCCGCAACCAAACTCGAATACGAAAGCGCAGAAGGTGTGTGGACGCCCCTCGAAGAACACAACTACCTCGCCGAAAACGGCTGTCAGGGAGTGCAGTGCTACAGCAGCCACAACGAAGCCTGGATCCTCACGCCGACGCTGCCCAACGGCGAAGACAAGCTGCGCTACAAAGCCGAAGAGGCGATCGCGGGTACCCAGTCGCTCTCGACCGAAGGCGTCGCGACCGTCAAAGTCGACACCAAGAAACCCCACGGGCTGAAAATCAACGGGCTGCCGGGAAACGAGGAACTGAGCGAAGGCGAATACCATTTCACGGTGCAGGCCAGCGACGGGGAAGGCTCGATCGTCTCGAGCTCGGGCATCAAGACGATCGAACTCCGCGTCGACGGCTCGAAATTCGGCACCGTGGGCGGCTCCTGCACGGCGGCTAAAGGGGAATGCACCGCATCGAACGAATGGACCGTCAACGGAGCCGAACTCGGCGCCGGCAAACATGGTCTCGAAGTGGTGGCGCTCGACAACGCCGGCAACGAAGCGAATTATCTCCAGGACGTAGTGATCCGCCACTCCACGCCGGTCACGCTGGGCCCCGGCTCGGTCGATCTTCAATCCGGAGACTTCACGCTCGGTCCGAGCGACGTCTCGGTGGGGTCGGGCCTGACCGTCTCCCGCGACTACAGCTCCCGGGACACCACGGCCGGCGACGCCGGGGTGCTGGGACCGGAGTGGAGCTTGAACGTGGGCGCCGGCGAGTCGCTTACCGAACTTCCCGATGCAGATGTCATGCTGACGGCCGCCAATGGCGCGCAGACGATCTTTGCCTCGCTCGGCGCAGGCAAATTCGAAGCGCCGCTGGGAGATTCCAACCTGGTGCTCAAGGCGGAAGAAAACGAAGCAAAAACCGAAATACTCGCCTACTATCTCGAAAATCCGGCGCAGAAGACGAAGGTGAAGTTCGAACGGGTTGCCAAGGTCGAACAGATTTCCGAAGGCAAAATCAACGAAGCGGCGACCGAAGGCAAGACGTGGGTGCCCACGTCCCAGGAAGGGGCGGCGGCGTCGGGTACCGTCCAGTACTCCTATGCAGCTCAGGAACAGCAGGCGGAGTACACCGTGCCGGGCGAACTGCCATGGCCTGAAGACATCGCGGCGGGCGTCGAAGGCAATCTCTGGTTCACCGAGATCAAAGGCGACAAGATCGGCAAGATCAACTCCGTCGGGACGATGAAGACCTACTCCGTGCCGTCCGGCCATGGACCGCGCGCCATTGCGCGAGGGGCCGAAGGCGACATGTGGTTCACGGAGAACGTCGAAAAAATCGGCAAGGTCACGCCGTCCGGGACGATCTCCGAGTATGCGCTGGCCAAAGGCGAAACAGCGGAAAGCATCGCCGCCGGACCAAACGGCAACATGTGGTACACGACGAACAACTTCGGCGAACGTCATGAATGGCTTTCTGTTGGCGAGATCCAGCCGTCGGGATATGCGTGGTCCTTCAGGTCTCTGCACACCAGCGGCGAAGAATCCGATGCCGACATCGCGGCAGGTCCGGCCGGCAGTGAAACGATGTGGGTGAGCGAGTACGCGGCGAACAAGATCTGCAAGATCACCGTGTCAGGAGAAGTCTCAGAATATTCCCTGCCGGCGGGGAGCAAACCGACGAGCCTCGCTGCGGGATCGGACGGCAACATCTGGTTCGCCGAGGGCGGTACGAAGAAGATCGGCAAGATGAGCCCCGGAGGCACGATCCTCGCTGAATATGCGCTCGTGGAGGGGGGAGCGCCGGAACACATCATCGCCGGTGCCGAAGGAGATCTGTGGTTCACGCACGGTCCGGGCTCACTCAGCAAGATCACGACCTCGGGCACGGTAACCGTCTATGACTATGGTATGTGGAGTCAAGCTTCGAGCCTGGCCGCTGGCACAGACGGGCAGATCTGGTTCACTCAGGCCAGCGCATCCGAGGTCGGAGCGGCGCCCACGTCGGGCCCCGTCGTGAGGCCCACCGAGGAGCTCGCACCACACCCCGAAGGAGTGTCGTGCTCGCCTGAACTGAAACCGGGCTGCCGAGCTCTGTTCTTCAAATATTCGTCGTCAGGCACCGCCAAAGGCGAAGCTCCGTCGGAATGGGGCACCTTCAGAAATCGGCTTGAAAAGGTCGTGCTGGACGCCTACAGCCCGGCGACAAAAGCGATGCAGGAAACCACCGTGGCGGAATACACCTACGACAAGCTGGGGCGTCTGCGGGCGGAGTGGGACCCCCGCATCAGCCCGAGCCTGAAGACGACATATGGCTATGACGAAGAAGGCCACGTCTCAACTTTGGCGCCCCCTGGCCAGGAGCCATGGATGTTCACCTACGGCACGGCGTCGGGAGACAAGGGCACGGGACGGCTGCTGAAGGCCACGCGGGCGTCGGCGTCGACGGAACTTTGGAGCGGCACGTCGCTCGCCAACAGCGAAGCGCCGAAAGTCACGGGTCTGGCCCGGGCCGGGGTGAGGCTCGCCGTGTCGAACGGCGCCTGGTCGGGCAGCCCAGAAGACTACGGCTACCAGTGGGAACGCTGCACGTCCGCCGGTGTCTGCAGCCGGATACTCGGGGCGACGAACGCCAACTACACTCCGAGCTCGAGCGACGTCGGCGATACGCTGGAGGCGACCGTCACGGCCATCAACGGCGGCGGGTCGGCGGCATCGACCAGCGTCGAAACGGCGACGGTGCAGTCCGCCGCGCCGGATGCCGAATACGTCACGAGCGGCAAAAATCTGTCGGGTCTCACTGTGGGTCCAGAAGCGGGCACGTACTGGTTTGGGATCAACCAGCCCTCACGCAAGCTTGCGAAGATAACGACAAGCGGGGCGGTCACCGAATATCCCCTGCCAAGCGAAGAAGGCAGCGAAATCCATGCAGTGACGAAGGGTCCAGAAGGCAATCTCTGGTACACGAACTCGGGCGCTGACAAGATTGGCAAGATGACCCCGAGTGGAACCGTCACCCAATATGCACTCGCCGCAGGCGACAAACCCTACGGCATCGTCTCAGGCCCCGACGGAAATCTCTGGTTTGCCAGCACCAATCAGAAAATCGGGAAGATCACGCCGGCTGGCGTGATCACCGAATACACGGTGAAATTCTCCTCGCCCTCGGGCATCATCGCTGGTCCCGATGGCAACCTGTGGGTCGCCGCGAGCAACGACATCGACAAGGTGTCGACCACGGGGACGATCACCGAATATGAAGTGCCGAGCCACAGTGACGTCGAGGCTCTCACCACGGGGCCCGACGGAAACATCTGGTTTGTGGATTATGAATCGAATAAGGTTGGCAAGATCACGACGAGCGGCGCCATCACGGAATACTCGCTGCCGTCTGGCAAAAATCCATACAGGATCATCGCTGCGCAGGGAAGCCTCTGGGTGACGAGCCTAACCGGATACCTGTACAGGGTCTCCACCTCTGGGACTGCGACGGCGATCGGTCTTCCCGCCGGAAGCCAACCGAGCGATTTGGCGACCAGCGGCGAAGAACTCTGGTTCAGACAGGGCAGCGAACGGATCCACAAGCTCATCACGAGCTACTACGGCGAAGGCTTCAGCGAAGGCGAAGCCAAGTCCCCGCAGCCCGGCATCACGATGGAGTACAACATTCCCGTGGCCGGCAGTGGAGCGCCGCACGAAATGAGCGAAGGCCAGGTGGCGATGTGGGGCCAGCGCGACGATCCGGCGGAAGCGACAGCGGTCTTCCCGATGGATGAACCGCAGAGCTGGCCGGCCTCGAGCTACGTCCGCGCGACCGTCTACTACCTGGACGAACAGGGAAGGCAGGTCAACGTCGCGAGTCCCAGCAGGAAAACCGCCTCCCCCTACGGTTCGATTTCGACAACCGAATACAACAGGTTCAACGATGTCATCCGCACCCTGACGCCCGACAACCGCGAAGCGGCGATGAAGGAAGGCTGCAAAGCGGAATGGGAATGCAAGTCGGCGGAAGTGTCGAAATCGCTGGATACGCAGAGCACATACAACGGCGAAGGCGCCAAAGAAGAAGGAGTGAGCGAACCGGGGACGAGGTTGCTGGAAGTGTTGGGTCCCGAACACGAGATCCGGTATCACGCGGGCAGCGAAGTGAAGGAACGGGCCGCGCGCAACCACGAAGAGCTCTTCTACGATCAGGGCGCGCCGGGCGGAGAAACTTACGATCTCGTCACGGAAAAGACCAATGTGGCTAAGCTGAGCGCGCCCTATCATGAAGAAGTCGATGAACGAACCACCAAGACGTCCTACTCGGGTCAGAGCAATCTGGGTTGGAAATTGCGCGCTCCGACGTCGGTGACGGTGGACCCGGGAGGCGCAAAGCTCACCACCACGACCGAATACAATGCGACGAAAGGTGAACTCACCGAAGGCGAGATCACCGAAGTGCGCGGCGCCGGCGCGGAAGCGACCTTCGGCTACGCGACGAAGTTCGGCGAAACCGGCAGCGAAGCGGGCAAGCTGAAAAACCCGTGGGGTGTGGCGGTGAACTCCGAAGGCAAGCTGTGGGTTGTGGACAGCGCGAACAGTCGAGTGGAGGAGTTCAGCTCATCCGGCTCCTATATCGCCAAGTTCGGCGAAGCGGGCACCGGCACGGGGAAGCTGAAAGAACCCGAGGGCATCGCGCTGGACTCGGCCGGGGACATCTGGGTCGCGGACACCGGCAACAATCGCCTCGAGGAGTTCAGCGCCAGTGGTGCCTACATCACGAGCGTTGGCTCGCTGGGCACTGAAGCGGGCAAGCTCAAAGCACCGGCGGCGCTCACATTCGACGCCAAAGGCAATCCGTGGGTGGCTGACACGGGCAACAATCGCGTCGAGAAGTTCAGCAAAGAAGGTACATGCGCCTCCAAAGTGGGCACGCCGGAATGCGTATCCAAATTCGGCGTGTCAGGCTCGGAACCGGGCCAGCTCTCCGAACCGAAGGGCATCGCCATCGATGCGGGCGAACATGTCTGGGTGGCCGATACGGGTAACAACCGCGTGCAGGAGTTCTCGACCTCGGGAGTTCTGCTGAAGCGGTTCGGTAGCGCGGGCTCGGGCGAGGGTCAGCTCAAAGCCCCGATCGACCTGAAGATCGACGGCGCCGGCGATATCTGGACGGTGGACTCGCTCAACGGTCGCGCGCAGGCGTTCACGCCCAGTGGCGCGTTCGTCACCCAGATCGGCTGGAAAGGCGTCGAAGCGGGTCAGCTCACCGAACCGCACGCCCTGGCCTTTGACGCCACCGGCAAAATCTGGGTCTCCGATGGTGCAGACAACCGACTCGAGCAGTGGTCGAAGGGTCCCAACGCTCACGACGAGAAGACGGTGTACTACAGCGTCGCGAGCAACAGCGAATACTCCGGCTGCGGATCGCATCCGGAATGGGCGGGTCTGGTATGTGAGACGTTGCCGGCGAAGCAGCCCGAACTGATGGCGCTGCCGAAGCTGCCGACGACGACATACACCTACAACATGTACGACGAGCCGGAAACTACCACCGAAACGTTTGGCTCGACCACGCGCACGAAGAAAGATACCTTCGACGCCGCGGGACGCCGCACATCGAGCGAAACAACCGCGACTACGGGCGTGGCGCTGCCGAAGGTGACGTTCTCCTACAACAGCACGCTCGGAATGCTCGAAAAAGAGACGAGCGAAGGCGAAGGTAAGACCCTGACCAGCGAATACAACCGCGTTGGTCAGCGGACGAAGTACACGGACTCCGACGGCAACGTCGCGAAATTCTCCTACGGAGGCCCGAGCGCGGACTTCCAGCTTGAAACAGTGACGGACTCCAGCGACTCCGGCACGAGCGAGCAGGAATACAAATACGATGGGACGACGAGGCTGGCCACGGGTCTGACGGACTCGGCGGCGGGTGCGTTCACAGCCACCTACGACACCGAAGGCAAACTCGTGACCCTGCAGTATCCGTACAGCATGTGCGCGAGCTACTCGTACAACGCGGCGGGCGAAGCGGTGAACGTCAACTATCTCGCGTCCACCTGCAAAACGAAAAAAGGCACCGAATGGTACGGCGAGACACGGACGCCCGGGATTCACGGCGAAACCCTCAGTCAGGTGAGCACGCTCGGCAGCGAGAGCTATGCCTACGACACAGCCGGTCGTTTGACCGAAACACAGGAATCTCCCGCGGGCGAAGGCTGCAGTGTCCGCGCCTACGCCTACGACGAAGAAGGTAATCGCACGGGCCTGACCTCGCGTACCCCTGGTACGGGCGGGGTCTGCCAGGGCGAAGGCGGCACGGTTGAAGCGCACAACTACGACGAGAGCGGCAGGCTCGCGGACGCCGGCATTGCCTACAACGCGCTAGGCGATGTCACAAAACTGCCCGCGGCGGATGCCGAAGGACACGAACTGACGAGCACGTTCTACGCCGACAACGCGGTGGCCTCTCAGACCCAGAGTGGCGTCACCAACGAATACAAGCTCGATCCCGAAGGCCGGACTCGCGAAACCATCACCGGATCGGGCAAAACGATCAGCCACTACGACGGGCCCGGCGAAGCGGTCGCCTGGACCGAATCTCCGGAAAAGTGGGTACGCAACATCTACGGTCTCGAAGGCGCGCTCATCGCCACTCAGACCAACGGCGAAACGCCGGTCCTGCAGCTGCACGATCTCCAGGGCGACGTCGTGGCCACGATCGGCGACAAAGAAGGCGAAACCAAACTGCTGTCCACCTACAGCAGCACCGAGTTCGGCGTGCCCAACGCCGGCAAAGCCCCGCCGAAGCTCGCCTGGGCGGGCGCCCTTGGTGTGGAAAGCTCGTTCACGACCGGCGTGATCACCTACGGCGCGACCTCCTACGTGCCACAGGTCGGCATGGCGCTGCAGAGCGAACAGGTCGAAGCTCCGGGCTGGGGCGGGGGCTCGGGCAGAGGAGCCGCCTATACGATGCAGGAGGAACCGTGGGTCATGCAGGGAGCGCTGCGCGCGGGTGCAGAAGCGCTCCAAGCGGCCCAGGAACGCGCCGCGGCGGAAGCCGCATCGACGGCCACGGGTAGCTCTGGTCCCCACGATCCGCTACAGAAACTCAACAGAGCGAAGGCAAGGGAGGTGGCTGAAGAATTGTCCTTGCTTGCCGTAAGTTTCGAAGCCGCGCAGGTCGTGGATCTCCCGGGTGATCTGGTTGAAATAGCGGGTGGGATCTTTGGAGAAAGCTTCGGATTGAGCCAAGGCATATCGTGGCTGAGAAGGACCTCCGAGAAGCTCACCAAGTGCGCCAACAATACTCGCGGATTGAATTTGAACATCTGCAGATTTCGGTATTGGGAAGAATCTATTGCTGGAGTGAACGTCATCGACTTCGGAAAAGAATCCGACGTGTCAGAGTGCCGTGAGGAACGCGTTCACGGCGAATGGGAACTTGTCTGCTATTACACGGTCGGCGTGCCGCAAGTGGCGGAAGCATGAGCCGACCTGGGAGTGCTGAGGGTGGAACATGCGCCCGGTTCCAGGTTGGGTCAATCGACCGGGAGCGTCTCCTCCGCGATCCCGCGCTCCTCGGCCGCGCGCCGGGAGTGGGCCTCGGCTAGCTCCAGCTGCAGGCTGCGCGCGGGCTCGTCCGGGGCTGGGGAGCGCCTGCTCCAGGCGCCGCCTGAGTCGAGCTCCCACGAGCTCTGGTTGTCGGCGAAGGCCCGCCCCAGCGTGTCGAGCAGCTCGGCGCGCAGGGCGGGGGACTCGATCGGGGTGGCGAGCTCGACGCGGTGGTCGAGGTTGCGCGGCATCAGATCGGCCGAGCCGATGTAGATTGTGTGCTCGCCGCCGCGCTCGAAGGCGTAGAGGCGCGAGTGCTCGAGCAGCCGCCCGACGATCGAGACGACGCGGATGTTCTCGGAGACGCCGGGGATGCCGGGCCGCAGGCAGCAGATGCCGCGCACGTTCAGGTCGACCTGCACGCCCGCCCGGGAGGCTTCGTAGAGGGCCCTGATGCAGCGCCCGTCGACGAGCGCGTTCATCTTCATCATGATCCGACCGGGCGTCCGCGGCGAGTGTGAGGCGATCGTCTGCTCGATCTGGGAGAGGATGCCGTCGCGCAGCTGGTTGGGGGCGATCAGCACCTTGCGGTAGTGCAGCGGGCGGCCGAAGCCGGTGAGGTAGTTGAACATGTCGGCAACGTCCGCGCCGATCTGCTCGTCGGTGGTGAAGAGGCCGAAGTCGGTGTAGAGGCGCGCGGTCGCCGAGTGGTAGTTGCCGGTGCCGATGTGCACGTAGTTGCGCACCCCGTCCCCCTCGCGGCGCACGACGAGCACGCACTTGGCGTGGGTCTTCAGCGCGGGCTGGCCGTAGACGACGTGCACGCCGGCCTCCTCCAGCGCCTTGGCCCAGTGGATGTTCATGCGCTCGTCGAAGCGCGCCTTCAGCTCGACCAGCGCGACCGCCTGCTTGCCGCGCTCGGTCGCGTCGATCAGCGCGGGCACGAGCGGCGAGTCATCGCTCGTGCGATAGACGGTCTGCTTGATCGCGAGCACGTTCGGATCGGCGACGGCCTGCTGCACGAAGCGCTCGACGGAGGTGGAGAAGGAGTCGTAGGGGTGGTGCACGAGCAGATCGCCTTCGCGCATCGCTCCGAGCACGTCCGGGCGCTCTGAGTCGTGGCGCAAAAGGCGTGGATGGGTGCTGCCGGTCAGGGGCTCCTCGCGCAGCTCGCCGTGACCGGGGAGGCGCACGATCTGCCACAGCGCGCCCATGTCGAGCAGCCCGTCCACGGGGTAGACCTCGTCCTCGGCGACGCCGAGCAGCTCGATCAGCTCCTCGCGCAGGCGCGCCGAACAGCGCGTGCCGATCTCCACGCGCACGATCTCGCCGAAGCGCCGGCGGCGCAGCTCGTCCTCGACGGCCTGCAGCAGGTCGGCGGCGTCGTCGGAGACCTCGAGGTCGGCGTCGCGCGTGACGCGAAAGACGTCGCAGTCGACGATCTCCATGCCCGCGAACAGCGCGTCGAGGTGGTGCGCGATGACGTCCTCGAGCGCCACCAGCGTGAGCGGGCCCCCGGCGCGCTGCTCGAGCGCCACGAAGCGCGGCAGGATCTCGGTGGGGACCTTCACGCGCGCGAACACGGTCTCCTCGGTCGCGGGGTCGCGCACGAGCACGGCCAGGCTGAGGGAGAGATTGGAGATGTAAGGGAAGGGCCGCCCGGGGGCGACCGCGAGCGGGGTCAGGGCCGGGAAGATCACGCGCCGGAAGTGGCGCGCGAGCTCGGCGCGCTGGTCCTCGTCGAGCTCCTCCACCCCGACCACGGCGATCCCGTGCGCGGCCAGCGCGGGGCGCAGCCTGCCTTCGAAGCAGTCGCTCAGGCGCGCTCCGAGCGCCAGCACGCGCTCGCGGATGAGGGCGATCGTCTGCGAGGGCGTGCGCCCGTCCTGGCCCTGGCTCTCGACGCCCGCGTCGATCTGGTCGTGCAGGCCGGCGACGCGCACCATGTAGTACTCGTCGAGGTTCGTCGTGTAGATCGCGCAGAACTTCACCCGCTCGAGCAGCGGCGCGGTCTCGTCCTCGGCGAGCTGCAGGACGCGGTCGTTGAAGTCAAGCCAGGAGAGCTCGCGGTTGATGTACAGCGCGGGGTCCTCGAGGGTCTGGCGAGCGGGGAGCGCGGGGTCGTCGAACATGGCCGCGACCCACGCTACACCCTCGACGGCGACAGGCTGTTGCCAAGCGTCGTCCGGGCCTGGGCGCGGCGGGAAGATCTGTAGGACGTGCGCGGACGGTCACGTCTCCTCAACGAGATGGTTTGCGCGATCCCGCTAGTCTGATGGCGGGCAATGGCGCGCCAACTTTGGCTACTACGTCACGCTGAGGCCGAGCCGCACGGCGCGCGCGAGGACTCGGAACGGCGGCTGACGCCGCGCGGCGAGCAGCAGGCGCGCGCGGCGGGGATCGCGATCCAGCGGCTGGCGGTCGCCTTCGACGAGGTGCTGTTCAGTCCCAAGGTGCGCGCCCGCGAGACCGCGCGGCTGGCGGGCGAGGGCTGGAGCGCGCAGCAGCGCGAGCTGTTGCGCGAGCATCCGCCGCTGGCGGGCGGGTTCGACGCCCGGCAGGCGATCGAGGCGCTGGCCGCGGTGACGGCGCAGGACGGTCGCCTGCTGCTGGTCGGTCACGAGCCCGATCTGTCGCTGACAGCCGGAGGACTCACCGGTGGGCGGATCGACCTGAAGAAGGGGGGCCTGGCGGTGGTGCGGCTAGAGGGCGCCGGCGGTGAGCTCGCGCTCTTGATGCGTCCCCGCGAGCTCGCGCTGATCGCCGGCGTCCCAATCCGGGACTGAGGGCTCGGAGTCCCCGGCGGCGGTCGCGGTCACGTCCAACTCGCCGGCGGCGATCGACGCGGCGCCGGCGGCGATCGCGTCGATCGACTCCGCCGCGAAGCGGTAGCCGATACCGAAGTGGGTGTGGATGTAGCGCCAGCGCGGCGAGGCGCGCTCGAGCTTCTGGCGGAGCTTGCGCACGAACACGTCGACCGAGCGGTCGCCGCGCACCATCGCGTAGCCCCATAGGCGCGAGTAGATCTCCTCGCGCTCGAGCACGCGTCCCTCGGCGGCGGCGAGCAGCTCGATCAGCTCGAACTCGCGCCGGGTCAGATCGAGGCTCTGGCCAGCGACGAAGGCCTGGAAGCGGTCGGTGCGGATCTCGACCTCGCCGGCCTGCAGCGGCTTGACCTCGCTGCGGCCGCTGACGCGCCGACGACGGCGCGCGACGCCCTGCACGCGCGCGATGACCTCCTCGGGGTGGCAGGGCTTGGTGATCCAGTCATCGGCGCCGAGGCGCAGCCCGCGCACGCGCTGGGCGACGGTGGAGGGGCCGGTGCAGACGACGACGCCGAGCTCGGGCAGCGCGCCGCAGAGGCGCTCGAGCCACTCCCACGCCTGCGGGCCGAGGACCGCGAGATCGACGATCAGCGCGCTGAGGCGCATCGAGGCGATCGCATCGGTTGGGACGGGTCCGGCGAGCACGCGGTGCTCCCAGGCGAGGCGGTCCAGACGCTTGCTGAGAACCTGGATGAAGCCGCTGTCGCGGTCGAGCACCGCAATGCGCAGCGAGCTGGCGCCCGGGATGCTCGACGGCGCCTCCTCCGTGGCGCGGATACTTTCCGTCATCGCCGCGCAGTTTAGGGGACCTGGTGGACCACGTGTGCAACGTCCTGCCCACGGTAACAAGACGGTAACAACCGAAAATCGCTATTTGCGCGCTTGATCGAGCGTGCTCAGAGAGGCTCAGAGCGGCTCGGACCGCTGGAGGGCGCGGCGTCGGGCGGTACGCCACCGGGTGTTCAGAGCGGTTCGGGCCCGCCGGAGGGCGCGGCGTCCGGCGGCACGCCGGCGGGGTGGGAGGAGTCGGAGAACTCCCTGAACAGCCCAGTGACGACGAAGGCGACCTGCTCGCCGATGTCGACGGCGTTATCGCCGATACGCTCGAGCGCGCGGGCGACGAGGATCATGTGCATCGCCCACTCGCGCGTGTCGGGGTCCTCGCCGATCTCGATCGCCATGCGGAAGATGTCGCGGTTGAGGCGATTGATCTCGCGGTCCTGGCGCACGAGGTCCTCGGCGAGTTCGACGTCGCGTCCGGAGAAGGCCGCGCGCGATTGGATGACCTCAGAGCGCGCCTGCGCGCCCATCTTCAGCAGCGCGTCGAGCACCTCGCGGCGCACCGGCGGCTCGTGGCCGGAGAGGGGGATGAGCTTGGCGATGTTCACGCACTGATCGCCCATCCGCTCGACGCGCATGATCACGTGCAGCAGCGCCGCGACGAGGCGCAGGTCGCCGGCGACGGGCGCCTGCAGCGCGAGCAGCGAGAGGATCCCCTGGTGGACCTCCAGGTAGCGGCCGTCGAGGCGATCGTCGTCGGCGATCACCATCTGCGCGAGCTCGACGTCCTGGTGGTTGAGCGCCTCGAGCACGCGGTCGAGCTGCTCGACGACGAGGTCGAGGCCGCCGAGCGCGCGCTCCTGCAGCTCGAGCAGCTCCTGCTGGAAGTGCGCGCGTCCCCGGGCCGGAGGCGGGGGCGCGCCGTCGTTGGGCCCGCCGAGCGAGTCGGGGATTTCGGGCTGAGACGCACCCGTGTGTGGGTCATTGGCAGCCCCGGTCATCGCCCCATGCTCCTAACGGACGGTCGACCAAGCGGAGCAAGGACGCAGGGAGCGTGGCGTGCGAAAAGCACGCGTGCTGGCCGATCGTTCGATCGCATCTGATCGACGATCGGTAAGGACGCCGCTCCGCGCCGCGTCGACGGTCCGCTAGCCGAACTTGCCGGTGACATATTCCTCGGTGCGGGAGTCTGAGGGGGTGGTGAAGATCTCGTCGGTCGGGCCGATCTCGACGAGGCGCCCGTCGAGCATGAAGGCGGTGCGATCGGCCACGCGCGCGGCCTGCTGCATGTTGTGGGTGACGATCACGATCGTCACGCGCGTCTTGAGCTGCTCGATCAGCTCCTCGATCTTGAGCGTCGCGATCGGGTCGAGCGCGGAGCAGGGCTCGTCCATCAGGATCACCTCGGGGTCGACGGCGAGCGAGCGGGCGATGCACAGTCGCTGCTGCTGGCCGCCGGAGAGGCCCGAGCCGGGCTCGTGCAGGCGGTCGGCGACCTCCTCCCACAGCCCGGCGCCGCGCAGCGCCGCTTCGACCTTGGGCTGCTGGGCGGCTTTCGAGCGCGCGCGGCGTCCGTGCGAGGTCAGGCGCAGGCCGGCGGCGACGTTGTCGAACACGGACATCGTCGGG
>DASXMO010000095.1:0-2386 GCA_036495605.1 Solirubrobacteraceae bacterium | reverse complement strand
GTTGCCGGTGGTGCCGCTCGTGTAGCAGAGGGCCGCGGCCTGGCGCTCGTCCACGTCGGGATAGTCATATGCACCCGGTCCGGCTTCCTCGAGCAGCTGCTCGTAGCCGAGCGCGTTCGGCAATGATCCTGCGTCGACCGGGTGGGCGGGGTCCCCCATCACCACGTAGTGGCGGACCGTCTCGAAGCTAGGCGCGAGCTCCTCCAGCAGCGGCACGAGCGAGGCGTCGACGAAAATGACCTGGTCCTCGGCGTGGTTGGCGATGTAGGTCAGCTGCTCGGCGAACAGGCGGATGTTGAGCGTGTGCAGCACCGCGCCTACGCACGGGATCGCGAAATAGAGCTCGAAATGGCGCTGGTTGTTCCACGCGAACGTGCCCACCCTGTCGCCCTGCCCGACGCCCAGCCGGTCGAGCACCCGCGCAAGGCGGTCGATCCGCTCGGCGCTCTGCGCGAAGGTCATGCGCGTACGCTCTCCCCCCTCGCCGAGCGTCACGACCTCCGCTCGCGGGTCGCTGTAGCGCAGGCGGCGCAAAATGTGGTGCAGCGTCAGCGGGAAGTCGTCCTGCATCAACCCCTCGATCGCAACGCCCGTCATGTGCGGTTGGCCCCCTCTCGAACCCGCGCCTGCGCGAGCTCGTCATAGATCGCGTGCGTGCGCTGCGCGATGTCGTCCCAATCGAATCGCAGCACGTGCTCGGAGGCCTCCGTCACGAGCCGGTCGCGCAACTCGCCGTCGATCAGCAGACGCTCGATCATCACGCCCAGGTGCTCGGCGTCGCCGCCGTTGAAGCGCAACCCCACGCGCTCGCCGGGCGGGACGACCTCGCGCAACCCACCCGTGTCGGCGACGATGCAGGGACAGCCCGAGGCCATCGCCTCCAGCGCCACCAGGCCAAAGGGCTCGTAGATCGAAGGAACCACACAGAGGTCGGCGATCCGGTAGAGCGAGTGCAGCGCGTCATCCCCGATCCAGCCCAGGAACACGCCGTGCTCGGACAATCCGAGTCGCTGCGCCTGCGCTCGCAGCTCACCCTCGTGGGTACCCGATCCCGCCACCAGGAAGCGCACGGCGCCGACTCGCTCGATCACCCCCGGCAGCGCGTCGAGCGCGAGCTGAAAGCCCTTCTCGTACACCAGGCGCCCGATCAGCAACACCAGCCGGTCCTCGGGCTGGGCGAACTCGCGGCGCAGCGTCTCCAAATCGTCGACCGGCTGCAGGTCGTCGGGATCGATCCCGTTGGGGATCACCGCGATGCGCCGCTCGTCGATGTCGAAGATGTCCGCCACATGGCCGCGCATGTAGTAGGAGCAGACGATCACCCGCGCGGCCCGCCGCGCCATCGCGCGCTCGACCGCATGGATGTGCGCCTGCGGCTCGTCCTGCACCCAGCCCTGGTGACGGCCGTGCTCGGTCGCGTGGATGGTCGTCGCGTAGGGGATCCCAAGGCGATCGGACAGCTCCGTGGAGGCGTGCGCGACGAGCCAGTCGTGCCCGTGGATCAGATCGTATGAGCGCTCTCCCGCGAGCGCGATGCCCGCGGCGAGCATGTCGTCGTTCATGCGCTCCACCCACGCCACGAACCGGTCGAGATCGCGCGGCCAGCTGGGCTCGGGCACGCGATACACGCTCACCCCGCCGCGCTCTTCCGCAGAGATCTCCGCGGAGCCCTCCCCCGCGCCGCGCGTGAGCACGTCGACCTCCACGCCGCGGCGCACGAGCGCCTCGGCGAGCTTGCGCACATGCCGCGCGAGGCCACCCTCGATCACCGGCGGGTACTCCCAGGAGAGGAGCAGCACACGAACGCTCATAGTCCCCTGCACCCTATCTCGCGCCCCATCCCGACGCGATCGAGCAGACTGGGCGTGTGGAAACAGTGCTCGAAACCGCCTGGGAAGGGCTGCAGAACGCGCTGCTGATGGCCTGGCAGGTGTGGTGGGCGCTCGTGCTCGGGTTCGCCATCTCCGGTGCCGTGCAGGCGTGGGCGCCGCGCGCGCGCATCGAGCGTGCGCTCGGCGGCGGCGGCGCACGGCCGGTCGCGCTCGCGAGCGCGCTCGGGGCGGCCTCCTCCTCCTGCTCCTACGCCGCGATCGCGATCGCCAGGTCGCTGTTCGCCAAGGGGGCCTCCGCGGCGAGCTCGCTCGCCTTCCAGTTCGCCTCCACCAACCTCGTCGTCGAGCTGGGCATCGTCATGTGGGTGCTGATCGGCTGGCAGTTCACGCTCGCCGAGCTCATCGGCGGAATCGTGCTGATCCTCACGATGACGCTGCTCCTGCGCGTTTTCGTCTCCCGGCGCCTGGAGGCCGAAGCGCGCGAGCACGCCGTACACGCCGACGGCGGCCACGTGCACCACACCGCCGGCGGTGACGGGCTCGAGGGCGGGGGC
>DASXMO010000094.1:0-4097 GCA_036495605.1 Solirubrobacteraceae bacterium | reverse complement strand
GAGAGAGAGAGAGAGAGAGAGATGCGTCAGCACCGCTGACGCATCTACCTACGGACCCGAGTGGGCTCGCAGCAATCCCCGACACGTATGTCCCGAACGAAACCACGCGAAAACAGCTCCCTCACCGAAGCGATCCAGGTCCCTCTCCAAAGAAACCCACTATTGCGCTGCAAGGTCGACCACTAGGGGAAGACCCAAACCCGATCCTTATGTATCGGCGCCCTCACTGGACGCCACAACAAGAAACACCATAGCGTCCCTCATCACATATGTCAATACTCCACACTCAGTTTCTCACCCACACATGGACCCGAGCGCCGAGAGCCCCGGAACGGCTACAGCCCGGCCGCATGCACCGCGGCCAGTCCGGCCCAGGCGCCATAGGGCGCGAACAGCTCGCGCACCTGTGCTTCATCGGCCCGCGCCCGCGGGTCACCGCCGCTGAGGATGCGCCCCACCAGCTTCAACAGCCCCAGATCGCCCGCGGGCAGCTGGTCGTAGCGGCCCTGCCCCCGCAGGGCCAGCATCTCCACCGTCCATGCGCCGATTCCCGGGATCGCGCGCAACCTCCTCCAACCGCCTTCGGGCTCTGGGTCGTGCAGGTTCACGCGCCGACTCGCGATCTCGCGCGCGGCCCGTCTGAGCGCGATCGCGCGTGCCCCGCTCAATTCGCAGGACTCGAGC
Source organism: Solirubrobacteraceae bacterium (assembly GCA_036495605.1). Classification (GTDB taxonomy): domain Bacteria; phylum Actinomycetota; class Thermoleophilia; order Solirubrobacterales; family Solirubrobacteraceae; genus Palsa-744. The sequence goes on along the minus strand of DASXMO010000094.1, from coordinate 3,413 downwards.
ATCGCCGGCGCCGTCGCACCGACCGCCGCGGCGCTCGGCAGGTCGCGCAGCCCGCTCGCCCATTCATCGGCCTCCGGCCCGTTCCAGCGCCTCCCCAGCCGCCTCACCAGCCTGCTTTGGATGGCCGCGGCGCGCTCGTACTCGATCAGCTGCTCGCATACAGCCCACACCAGCGCCTCCCACGGCTCGGGCCTGCGGTCCACGCGCAGCCACGGACGTCGCCGCACGGAGGCGCCGATCAACGGGTCCTGCGCGAAACGAGCCCGGAACTCGCGCAGGTCGTCGTCGACACCGAGCGCGAATCGCATCCGCGCGATGCCGTGCTCGGCGCTCTCTCGGGTGCCCGCGCGCGCACCGAACATCACGCATTCCGGAGCGCTCTGGGCTACCCGCACGGCGACCGGTGCTCCCGACTCGTCGTGCAGCAGGCGTTCGATCACCCCTGCACGCCGGCGCGTGACTCCATCCATGCCCAACCTCTGCGGCAGCCTGAACGGACCTGCCGGACTGACCTGCACTCGCAGCTCCACTGAAAGCCCTTCGTCTTACTGCCTGCTCAGCGCTCGGCGCCACCCAGCAGGTGCACGTCCACGAGCAGCGAGCGCGTGCCTACGATCTTCACGGTCTCACTGCGCTTGCGACCCCGCCCGCCACGCGCGGCGCGGCGCGCGCTTCGGCGCTTGGCGGGCCCGCGCGCGGCTCCCGCGCGCCTGCGCACCGCCAACCCGACCACGGCGGCCCCGGCGGCGAACCCACTCGCGGCGAGAACCATCGCCTGGCTCGCCGGCGAGATCGATCTGACGAGGCCTCCGCGCCCGCTCGGCGCCGGGGCGAGCACCGGTACGGCGTCCACCTCCTGCACCACCTCGATCGTGCCGAACTCGCTCACGCGAGCAAGTGTAGAGATCGACCCAGACCTCTCTACGGACCGACCCAACCTCTCTACAGGACCTGCTCGTACACCCGGTAGCGCTTGACGACCTGACCGCCCATCGCTTCCATGCCGCGGTTCATCGCCGTGTTGGTCTCGAGGATCCAGCCCATCTCCCCGCCCGTCTGCGGGCGCGCTTCGGCGGCGTCGAAGTGCAGCTGGTAGAGCTTTGCCGCGACGCCCGTGTGCTGGTGCTCGGGCTTGACGCCGAGAAAGCCCACGCGCACCCGCGTCGTGATCTTGCCCTTGCGCAGGAAGTACCACCAGCCGAGCGGCAGGAATTTGCCCTTCATCTTCGCCAGCACCTGGTTGAGGTCGGGGAAGGTCATCGCCATCCCGACCACCTCGCCGGTGTCTTCTTTCTCGGCGATCATGCACCAGTGCTTGTCGAACACCAGCTGTATCTCCTGGGCGTAGGCGTCGAGGTCCTTCTTGGAGTACGGCACGAAGTCCCAGTTTTTCGACCAGGCGGCGTTGTAGACGTCCGCGAAGGCATCCATGTCTTTGCGCAGCTGCCTGCGGCGCATCGGACGCACCCGGATGCCGTGCTCTGACTGCGCCTTCTCCGCCAGCTCCCAGATCACCGGCAGCACCTTGTCGCGGTTTTGGACCTCCAGTTTCCACATCAGGAGGTCCATCGCCTTGCTCATGCCGGCCTGCTCCATGCGCTGCTGGTAGTAGGGCGGGTGCCAGGGCTGCTTGATCATCGGACGCAGCTCGAAGCCCTCGATCAGGACGCCGCTCTCTTCGTTCATCGAGAAGTCGGCCGGACCGACCATGCGCTCCTTGCCGCGCTCGCGCAGCCACCCCTCGGCGGCGGCGAGGAGCGCCTCGAGGACCTCCTGATCGTCCTCGAACTCGAGGAAGCCGAACCAACCCCAGTTCTTCTGCTGGTAGTCGTTGAAGGCGTGGTTGACCTGGGCGGTGATCCGTCCCACTACCCGTCCGTCGCGCCGGGCGAGGAAGTACTCCGCTTCGCCGTGGCTGAAGAAGGCGTTCAAGCGTCGGTTCAGGAACACCCAGCGCTCGAGCTTGGGGAGGGGCACCCACAACGGGTGGTTAGCATGCACCCGGAACGGTACGTCGATAAACGCTTTCAGGTCCCGCCTGCCGGAGACCGCTGTGACCTCGACGCTCACCGCCCGCACCCTACATGCACGCTCCGACCGATCCCACAGCCACGCCCCAGCCCAACGCTTCGCATCGGGACGTGCCCGACCTCTTCGCCAAGGTGCGCGGCCACGAGCGCGAAGCGATCCTGCGCGCGGCCCGCGACGCTGACGTCCTGCCCTACTTCCACGTCCTTACCTCCCCCGCGATGCCGGTGGTGGAGATGGAGGGCGCCCAGCGGATCATGCTGGGCTCCAACAACTACCTCGGCCTGACCGGGGACGAGCGCGTGCTGGCGGGTGCGCAGGACGCCCTGCACCGCTACGGCACGGGGCTGACCGGCTCGCGCTTCCTCAACGGCACGATCCCCCTGCACCTGGAACTGGAGCGCGAGATCGCGCAGTGGATGAACACCGAGGACGCGATCGTCTTCACGACCGGACACCAGGCCAACGTCGGCACGCTGGGCACGCTGCTCGGGCCCGGCGACACCGTGATCGCCGACGCCGGCGACCACGCTTCGATCCTCGACGGCTGCCTGCTCTCTCGTGCCAAGCTGCGCCCCTTCCGTCACTCACGGCTGGACAAGCTCGAGCGCGCCCTGCAGCGCGCCCAGACGGACGGCGGCGGCATCCTGGTCGTGGTCGACGGAGTCTTCTCGATGGAGGGCGACATCGCCCCCCTGCGCGAGATCTGCGAGCTGTGCGAGCGCTATGGCGCGCGGCTGATGGTCGACGAGGCCCACGGCGCCGGCGTGCTCGGCGCGCGCGGCGCCGGGACCTCCGAGCTGCTCGGCGTTGAGGCGCGCGTGGATCTGCGCATGGGCACCTTCTCCAAGTCGCTGGCCTCCTGCGGGGGGTTCGTCGCGGGCCCCGCCGAGGTGATCGAGTACTTGCGGCTGTACTCGCGCGCGTTCCTGTTCACCGCCTCGGCCGTCCCCGCCTCGCTGGGAGCCGCGCTCGCGGCGCTGCGCATCGTGCGCTCTCCCGAGGGAGCACCCTTGCTGGAACGGGTCCTCGAGAACGCCCGCCGCCTGCGCGACGGACTGCACGAGCTGGGCTTCACCGTCGTCTCGCCCCAGCTGCTCCCCGACGATGTCGGCGCCGCCAACCCTGGAGTGGAGGTCGAGGGCTCACATCCGGCCATCGTCACACCCGTCGTCCCGGTGCTCGTCGGCGATGACTGGAAGGCGGCACTGCTGTGGAAGGCCCTCTATGACGGCGGGGTGTTCGTCAACACCGCCCTGCACCCGGCTGTCCCCCCCGGCGGTGCGCTGCTGCGCACGAGCGTGATGGCCACGCACGACCGTGCCACGCTCGACCGCGCACTGGAGGCCTTCGCGACGGTCAAGCGCGAGTTCGAGACAGAGCAC
>DASXMO010000093.1:0-36506 GCA_036495605.1 Solirubrobacteraceae bacterium | reverse complement strand
CCGCATGCGGCCCGTCCGGGGCCTCACATGTGAGGCCCCACCGGACGGCGCGTGCGCCGTCCGGGACCAGACGCTCGCTAGGCTGCGCAGAGTGCGCTCGATCCCCACAGCGCCCGTCGCGGCCGGCAGCCTGATCGTCGGTTACGCGGTCGCCGCGAGCACCGGCTCGCGTCCGCTCGGCGGCGTCGTGCTGCTGATCGGGGGGCTGTGGTGCGCGCGGGAGTGGCTGCTGCGCCACGGTTCGCGTACGGCCGTGCGGCTCGTCGGCGTGGGCCTGTTCGCGTTCGTCGTCTCACACCTGCTCGCGCTCGTCATCGGCGCCTGGCCCGCGGTACTCCTGGTCGCCGCGGGGATGGCTTACGCAGCGTGGGTGTGGGCGGACTCGCGCTTCACGACCAGGGTGGCGTGAGCATCAGGTTGGGCCATCACGACCGAGGCACGCTCCCCTGGGTGGCCTGCGACGGCGATTACGGTCAACCGGTCGATCTCGCCGCGCCGCGGATCGAGTGGGGCGCTCACGAACACGACGCCTCGATCGGCGGCCGCCGCGTGCGCTACGTGGACCTCGGCACGGGCACAGGCGCGGGCACGTTCGGGTTCGTGTGCGTGCACGGAATGGGCGGCTGCTGGCAGCACTACCGCGAGCTTCTGCCCTCGCTCGCGAGACACGGCCGCGCGATCGCGCTGGACCTGCCCGGCTTCGGGGCCTCGCAGATGCCGGCGGAGCCCGTCACGCTGGAGCTCCTCGCCGACACCGCCGCCGCGCTCGCGCGCGAGGTGGGACTCGACCGCGTGGTGGCAGTCGGGCACTCGATGGGCGGCCCGATCGCCCTGCGCTTCGCGACCCGCCACCCCGAGCTGACCGCGAGCCTGATCCTGCTCGCGGGGGCCGTCGAGACCTTCAGCGCTCTACTGGGACTGCGCGACCTCAGACGTATCGCCCGCGCGCGCCCGAGCGCCATGGCCGCGGCATACACAGAGGTGCTCACATCCGGCCTGCCGGTTCCAAGGCCGATGCAGCGAAGGATCATCGCACACGGCGCGCCGCGAAGCGCCTCCCTGTGGCCATACGTGCACCGCCCGCAACTGCTCCGGCCCGACACCGTCGCGACGATCCTCGCAGGGGCCGGTAGACGCGGAGCAGTGCCCACCGCCCGCGCAATCGGGCGCTCGTCCCCCTTCGAGGGCATCGAGCAGGTCCGCTGCCCGATCCTCTCCCTCGGCGGCGCCCACGATCGCATCGTCCCGATCTCCGATCTCGAATCGTTCGCGCGCCGCGCCCCGACGGCGAGGACGGTACTGCTCGAGGGCTGCGGGCACCTGCCGATGCTCGAGCGCCCGCGGGCGGTGGTCGAGCGGGTCGATCGGCACTGTCAGGCCAACCATGCCGACAGCTCGGCGAGCGCGCTGGGGATGACGTAGTAGTAGGCCCAGAGCCCTCGGCGCTCGGAGTCGACGATCCCCGCGGCACGCAGCCTGCCCAGGTGATGGGAGAGCGTCGGTTGAGCGATGTCGAACAGGGGCACGAGCTCGCAGACGCAGACCCTGCCCGCGTGTCGGCGCAGCACGTCGACGAGCTGCAGGCGGATCGGGTCGCCGAGGGCCTTCGCCACCTCGGCCATCCGCAGCGCGTCCTCGCGCGCGACGTCGGGGTAGACGACCGGCTCGCAGCAGCGCTCGCCGGCGGCTCGCTTCTGCTTCGGTGAAAGCACCAAATCGACCGCCATCAATTTATGTATATCTATTGAAGCAATCTTTGTCAATGTAATAAGCTCCCGTGCAAATGCCTGTCTCGCGGTGCCCATGATCGATCGACCCGGCCTCCCCCGCCGTGCGTTGATGGAGGCGATCGGGGCATTCGCGCTCGTGATCGCCGGCTGCGGGGCGATCGTCACGAACACCACCCACCCCGGCTCGCTGGGCGGCGTCGGCGTCAGCCTGGTGTTCGGCCTGGTGATCATGGCGATGATCTACGCGGGCGGGCACCTGTCGGGCGCTCATTACAACCCGAGCGTCACGCTCGCCTTCGCCCTCGCCCGACATTTCCCGCCGCGCGAGGCGCTCGCCTACATCGCCGCCCAGTTCGCGGGTGCGAGCGCGGCGGCGTTTCTGCTGCTCGCTGCCTGGCCCGGCAGGCCCGCGCATCTGGGAGCGACGCTGCCGAGCGTCGGCGCGGCGACGGCCTTGGGCTATGAGATCGTGCTGACGGCCTTCCTGATGTTCGTGATTACCGCCGTCGCGACCGACACCCGCGCCGTGGGAGCCGCTGCGGCGATCGCGATCGGCGGGACCGTCGGTCTCGACGCGCTGTTCGGCGGTCCGATCACGGGCGCCTCGATGAACCCCGCCCGCTCCTTCGCGCCGGCGCTCGCGTCCGGCACCTGGCACGACCTCTGGATCTACATCGCCGGACCGCCCGTCGGCGCCGCGATCGGCGTGTTCGCCTACCGGCTCGTCGGCCGACCCCACCCGCCGCGCGCCGCCGCGGGCGAGGACGACGAGGAGGAGGGCATCGATGGCGAGCGTGCTGTTCGTCTGCCTGCATAACGCCGGGCGCTCGCAGATGAGCCAGGCGCTGTTCGAACGCGCGGCGGATGGCGCGCACACTGCCCTCTCCGCGGGGACCACGCCCGCCGAGCACCTCCACCCCGAGGTGGTCGAGGTCATGCGCGAGCTCGACATCGAGCTCTCCGGCCGCACACCGCAACTGCTCACCCGCGAGCTCGCCGAGCAGGCCGACGTGATCGTGACGATGGGCTGCGGCGATGAGTGCCCCTACATCCCCGGCAAGCGCTACATCGACTGGGATCTCCCCGACCCCAAGGGCCGCCCCCGCGCCGAGGTCCGCGCGATCAGGGACGAGATCGAGCGCCGCGTGGCCGAGCTGCTCGCGCTGCTCGAGCGCCGATGTGCGCCCAGCGGGTGACGCCCGGGCGCGGACGTCAGTAGTAGTCGGCGACCGTCATCGACCATTTCGCCGAGTCGTGCCCGCCGGAGACCCGCACCCGGTAGAGGCCCGGGCCGCTTTCGAATGTGTGCGTTTCGGCTTCGCCTTCCCCGAGTTCGAACTGCCCGAAGGTGGAGCCCGTGTTGAGGTTCTCCACTTCGGCGCTCGGGCCGAGGCATATGACGAGCAGCGTGCACGTGCCCTCGTAGGTCATGTGGTAATCGATCCGCCACCTGCTCCCGAGGATCCGCAGCGGCACAGAGCCGCCGCCGTCGACGCCCGAGAACGACGCGAGCGTCCGCCAGCGCGGGGCCTCGGCGACGCTCAACGCGACCGTCGCTCCTCGCGCAGCGCGTGCGGAGGATGCGGGAGACTGGCGCGTGACCACGCCGGGTTCGGAGCCGGGCGCGGGCACCGTGTAGGTCGCATAGCGCAGCCCCGCGCGCGCGAGCACGCTCTCGGCCGAGGCCGAGGGTCGGCCGACCACCCGCGGCACCTTCACCGGGGCGGGACCTCCTCTCAATGCAAAAGCGAGCGCGCCGAGCGCGAGCAGCAGCAGGGTCACCGGCAGGACGATCGGCCAGCGCCCGCGGATGCCCTTGCGCGCGGGGCGGCTCCGTAAGCGACGGGGTGGCGCCTCGACGGACGCTCCCCTTCTGCGACGCCCGCTCAGGACCCTCGTGCGATGCCCACCCACAACCCTCGTGGGACTCTCCCCCATGACCGTCGTGCTGCTCGCGTCCATGTCCCGCTTTGAGTTTGCATCCAGCGTCCTCGTGGGGTTTGCGGCGGCGTGCTCCGTGGCGACAAGGTCTGTCTGAGCAGGCTCAGCGGGCGGACTCGCGCGGCGCAGCGCGAGCGCCATCGCGGCGCCGTCGCGATAGCGCTCCGCCGGATCCTTCGCCAACGCGCGGCAGACGACGGTCCGTAGCGGCGCGGGCACACTCGCGGGCAGCGGCGGTGGCTCGTCCTGGAGATGGTGCAGCCCCAGCTCGACGGCGGACCCGTGCGCGAAGGGCGGTTCGCCGGCGAGCATCTCGTACAGCACAACACCCGCGCTGTACACGTCGGTTGGCGGACCCGTGGGGCGTCCGCGGGCCTGCTCGGGCGACATGTAGCGGGGAGTGCCCGCGACGGTCGCCGATGGCTGCTGGGAGGTGCCCTCGGCGAGTCGCGCGACGCCGAAGTCCCCCACCTTGACCTTCCGCCCGTCGGCGGCGATGAGGACGTTCGCGGGCTTCACATCGCAGTGCACGATCCCCCGCGCGTGCGCCCCCGCGAGCGCCAGGCAGAGCTCCTCGGCGACCCCACACGCCTCGCGCGGCGGCAGCGGACCGCGGCGCAGGCGCTCGGCGAGGCTCTCGCCCTCGATGAGCTCGGCCACGTAGTAGGGGCCGTCGCGCTCGGAGTGGCCGATGTCGAAGATCTGCACGATCCCCGGATCGCTCACCCGCGCGAGCAGCTGTGCCTCGCGCTGAAAGCGCTCCACCCAGGTGCTGTCCTGCGCCCACCAAGGCTTGATCACCTTCACCGCCACCGCGCGCGCAAGACGGCGATCGAACCCCCGGTAGACCCGTCCGAAGGCCCCTTCGCCGATCAGCTCCCGCAGCTCGTAGCGGCCGTCGAGCACGACATCGCAGAGATCCGGTGCCCTCGCCGTCATCGACGCAGTATTCCGCGCATAGGGCCTCCGGAACGCCGGTTCCCCTTACGCCGGTTTCGTTACGCTGGCTCCGCTCTCGCGGGTTCCGTGTACGCCGGTTCCTCTTACGCTGGCTCCGTTTACGCGGGTTCCGCTTACGCCGCGACGGGCGCGCCGAACCAGGTGCTGAGCGCGTCGGTGAGTCCTATGTGGGTTTGTTCTGCGACCCAGGCGACGTATCCATCGGGCCGTATCAGCACCGCGCAGGGCGCGGCTACGGCTCCGAGTACGGGAAGCTCCCACGTGTCGGAGTCCGGCTCGGCGCCGATCTCGGCCGGACGCTCGGCGTCGATTGCCTTAACCCGATCCGCCCACGGCGCGATGTCGAAGCTGCCCGGCTCGCCGAGGTTGAGCAGCACGGGTCGGGCGTCGTGCAGCAGCTCGAAGACCCGGAGCTGGCCGTCGGCGGTGATCAGGTCGAGGTCGGGCATGCGGCGTCCGAGCAGCGGGTGTCCCTCGCCGAGGTCGTAGTGGATGTCCAGCCCGGAGACGATTCCGACGAGCAGTTTGCGCGGCTCGTCCATGACGGCCAGCTCCGAGACGACCTCGACCAGGGCCTTCGAACGCTCGTCTTGGCGTTGCAGCGCGGTCTGAGCCATCGTGTGTCGCAGCGCGCGTGCCGCGACGGGATGACGCTCGTCGTGATACGTGTCCAGGAGACTCTCCGGGGAGGTCCCGTGGACCACCTGAGCGAGCTTCCAGCCCAGGTTCACGGCGTCCTGCACACCGAGGCTGAGGCCCTGTCCACCAGCCGGGTAGTGCACGTGCGCCGAGTCGCCGGCGAGCAGGACTCGTCTGACGCGATAGGCCGCGGCCTGCCGCGTCATATCGGTGAACCGCGAGATCGAGGTGGGGCTGTTGATCCCGAAGTCGGTGCCGTAGACGGCGATGAGCGCCTCGCTCAGGTCGCCCAGCGTGGGCTCGCCGGTGCTCCCGATCTGCCGCTCGCTCACCATCACCCGCACGGGACCCTCATCCTTGTAGACGATCTCGCCGTCACGGATCTCGTACTCCAACCTGCCGATACCGTGGATGCCGGCAGCGTCGCGGCGGATGCCCAGTTCCGGCTCCTCTGTCACCTCGGCCTCGGCGATCAGGTTGCTTTTGCTCGGATCCCACCCGGGAAAATCGATGCCGGCTGCTTTGCGGATCACGCTCCGTCCGCCGTCGCAGCCGACCAGGTACCGCGCCCGCAGCGTTCGGCCGTCGGCCAGCTCGACGTCGACGCCGCTCTCGTCCTGCGCGAAGCCCGTCACCTCGCTCTCGTAGTAGATGCGCACCCGCAGCTCCGCGATCCAGGCGGCCATGATCCGCTCGATCTGGTTCTGCCAGATACCGAGCGAATACGGGTGACGCGTCGGGAAGTCGCTCATGTCCAGCACGCTCGTGCCGAGCATCGAGGCCTGCGCGACCTGGCCCTCGGCGAGGAACCGATCGGCGATCCCGCGCTGATCGAGCACCTCGATCGTGCGTGAGTGAAAGCCTCCGGCTCGCGAGCCCACGAGCACGTGATCGGGGCGCCGCTCGATCACCGCCACGTCGACCTTCGCCAACGCCAGCTCAGCCGCCAGCATCATCCCCGCGGGACCGCCCCCGGCGATCACCACCGCGTGCTCCTCGATCGACCTTTCAGACATGCGCTTGGTCCCTTTCCGTCGCCGAATCCGGGCAGGGCAGGTGCTGTAAGGAGCACCTGCGAGGAGCACAATATACCTGCAAATCAGCAGTTTTTGGGCTTATGTTCGGCTCAGGATTGGGCGCTATACTTCCTTGTAGGAAGTTCGGTCGCCGACCGGTGCACAGCAATCACACCGAATCCGGGTCAGGCGAGCTTGCCGGCCGCGAGATCGACCACGACGGAGTCGCCTTCGATTTTCGGGTCGCTGGGCCGGTAGGCGATCGTCAGCCGCTTCGTGTTCATGTCGACGGTGACGGTGAGGTAGCCGAAGTGGACGATCGGATCGACGGCGAGGGTGTACTCGCCGTCGGTGACACCCTTTTTCACGGGGGTCCGCGGCGGGGTCTCGCTGAAACCGCCTGCGCCGGCGACGACATAAGGGATCTCGCGCTCGCCTACCTTGCGCGTAAAGCGCTGGTAGAGGTGGGCGTGGCCAGAGAGGACCGCGTCGGGGTAGAGCCCGGACTCTTCGAAGGCACTGTCGAGATCCGTTGCGAGCCCTTCGGAGCCAGGGTGCTCGCCGACCGAAGCCGGGGGGTGGTGGCATGCGACGATCACCGCTCGGTCACCGGCTTCGCGTTCGGGCTTCAGCCGCTTCAGCTCGTCTTCGAGGAACGCCAGCTGCTCATCGCCAACCTTGGGGTAGTGGCCTTTCTGGCTGGAGAGGACGCCCGGCCCGTCGAGCACGTTGGTGTAGAGGCCGATGATCGAAACGAACGGGGCGTCGAGGGTGAAGTAGACCCCCGGTTGGTTCATCGTGCTGCGCACCAGCCCGCCGGCGTCCTCGGCAGGCTCTGGCTCTTCCGCGCAGAAGTTGCGCAGGTAGGCGGTCAGGCTTTCCGCTGAGGGCGTGTCGGGGCTCGATCCAAACACCATTCCGTCGTGATTGCCGGCGAGCGCGAAAATCGGCCGGTCGTAATCGCGGAAGGGCTCGTAGAACTGATCGTAGTAGTACTGGCCCTCGCCGAAGTTGTAGACGATGTCGCCGAGGTGGAAGAAGAAGACCGGCGACTCATCTCCACCCTCTTCGATCTCTTTCGCCATCAGGTCGGCCACGCCCGCCTCGTGGCGGATTGCGGTCGCCATCTTCTGGCTTCGGTTGACCTTGGCCGCACCCGTGTCCCCGACCGCGTGGAAGCTGAGCCGTTTGGAGGCGAGGATCGGCTGCAGGAAATCCTCTCCGAGCACGTCCACGAGGTCCATACGAGGCGGGCTCAGGCGCGGCGGTGGGACTTCCTGGACGTCTGCCTTGTGCTTCTTGTAGTAGGCCGAGTCGTAGTAGGCGGCGCTGGTGTTTTCGATCTTGAACGACGTCTCGTCCGGACTGGCCTGCGCCTCCGCGAACAGCCGCTTGCCCTGACCCGATACTCGCTTCACCATCTCGGTCATTCCGCCCCCTTACGATCGACTCTACTCGTTATCACGAATATACTGAAGGTCCGTATTGTTCGTAGTGACGGATGCCGGGCGGGGACATCCGTGGACGACTATGGATGCCCGCCGGGCAGCCCCGCGTGGCGCAGAAGCCGGGCCATTTCGTAGTAGCCGGATTGAAAGTCGGTGAGGGGTTTGGGTGAATCGGCTTTCTGGGCTGGGTCTTCGTATCGGGCAGCGGCGAACTTCGTGCGCCATTCGGTCATCTTCTTCGCGAGCTCGGAGTGATCTACGGCGCTGCCCGCAGTGCTCGCCCCCGGATCGGTGAGAAGGTGTCCCAGGTGGTTGGCCGCCTCTACGCGCGCGGTGAGCTTCGGCATCTGACCATCGACGGCGCAAAAGCGGGCAAGGATCGTCTTGATGATCGAGGTGTGGTCGAAGTGGAAGTCCGTCCCGAGCAACTGCGACGACGTCGAGCCCTTGGCGACGAGCGGGGAGACGAGCAGCGCGGGCACACGGACGCCGAGGCGCTGGAACTCCGCGTGGTCGTCCGTCGCGGCCGGCGGCTGGACGTGGTCGTAGAAGCCACCGTGCTCGTCGTAGGTGATCACGAGCAGAGTCTTGGCCCAAGATTCGGCTGAGCTGAGCGCGTGGTAGATCGTCAGGATCAGATCTTGGCCGGCCGTGAGGTCGCTCGGGGGATGGTCGTCGTTCGAGTCGGGACCGAGGACACGCAAGTCCTTGAAGCGGGGATCGATCCAGCTGACTGCGGGCAGTTCGCCGTTGGCGATGTCATCGAGCAGGGAGGAACCCTCCTCCATCAGCACGCCGGCCGCCCTTTCGGCGGTGCTGAGCTTGCGGGAGTCCACGAACGCAAAGCGATGGTGGTTGCTGAGCCTGTAGGCCGGATCGATTGCGCGCAGCGTGCCGGGATCGAAGGAGTACCAGCGCCAGTCGACCTTGTGCTCGTCGAGATACCGCGGGAAGCTCGGCAGGGCGTACAGCGGTGGCGATATGTCATCGCGACTGCCCGCAGCCTGACCGGCGACCGAGTAGAGCCGGTTGGGCCAGGTGGCGCCAGGGACGGAGCTGAACCAACGATCGACGACGCAGTACTCCGCGGCGAGGTGGTCATAGACCGGGAGCTCGCTGCCGGTGTAATAGCCCATGACCAGGCCGGGGTCCGGCGGCTGCTCGTGTGAGCCGGCAGCGCGCTGAGTGGAGATGCGGGCGAAGTTCTCGACAAAGCCACCGTTGCCGTTCGCGAGCTGCTGATCGACCGAGGCGCCGGAGTGGTCCGGGTCTTCGGTCTCGTCCTTGAACTTCGTGTAGTCGAGGTGATGGATCGGGTACGCCTTGCCCTCGAGCTGGTTCACGTTGACCCGAGGACCCTTGAGGCCGTCGACATCACCCCGTCCCTTGCCGCCTTCCGCTGCGGGGAGGGAGAGATAGCCGAGCATGTGATCGAAGGAGCGGTTCTCGAGCATCACGACGACGATGTGCTCGATCTGCGCGAGCCTCCCCGCAGCGGGATCGCTGGGTGCCGGGACCATTGCGGTTGGGGTCTCGGGCGGTGAAACCGCGGCGACCTCGATCGCTTCTCGCAGCTTCTGCGGCAGGCCCGGCAGGAGGTGCGCGGCCTCTCGGAGAAACGCGCGCTCGATGTTGCCGGCAACCTCGCCCATGCGATTCCTTTCAGATCGTTCTATTGCGCGGAATGGCGAGGTTATCGAACTACGTCAATCACGACTGACCGGTGGTGCGGCCGATAGATTGCCGCTTGGCAGAGCCGACCGCGCAGATCGCCTGCGAACGTGTACAACGTACGCAACTCGGGTCGCAATCAATCACTAGAGGAGAGCAATGGCCGACACCACCTGCCACATGTCGATCTCCCTCGACGGCTTCGTCGCCGGGCCGGATCAAAGCCGCGAAGATCCGCTCGGCAAGCGGGGACGCGAGCTGCACGCCTGGCATCTTGGCGACGAGCGCGCGAACGAGGCGGACGCCACTGCCGAGCGCCGCTTGCTGCGCCCCCGCGGCGCGTACGTCATGGGCCGCAACATGTTTGGGCCGATCCGCGGCGAGTGGGCCGAGGAATGGACGGGCTGGTGGGGGCCCGAGCCGCCCTACCACGCGCCCGTATTCGTCCTGACCCATCACGCTCACGCACCGATCGAGATGGAGGGCGGGACGGCGTTTCATTTCATCACCGAGGACTTCGGCGCCGCCTACGCCCAGGCTCGTGAGACCGCCGGCGCAGACGGCATCGACATCGCGGGCGGCGCCTCAACCGTTCGCCAAGCACTGCAGGCGGGCGTCATCGACGAGCTCTGGCTCGACATCGTCCCCGTTCTACTCGGGTCCGGCGAGGGGATATTCGACGACGTCGCCGAGTTCGATTTCGAGCCTGTCGAGGTCCTCCATTCCCCACTGGCAACGCACATCTGCTACCGCCGGACGGGATGACCTTCATGCAGACCGGCCTGCAGGCACCTGCGCAGGTGCAAGAGGTGCCAATCTGCACGTATTCGAGAGTGGGCGATACTGGTTCGCACCATGGGGCATCGGCTTGTCCAAGCGAGACCGGCAATGCCGTTCCCCCGAGAATCCCCTGGACCAGGGGCGCCTTCCCCAAATGCCTCCCCCGAACGCCGTGGCAGGCTTCGAGTAGGCTCGTGCTCGTCTGCCGTCAGACCATCTGAGAGCACAGCCCAGCGAGTGGTACTGCAGGGCGTGCAAGCGCGAGACCGCCAGACTTCAGGCGGCCCTCGCGTCGCGAGCGAGCGGACCCGCTCGCTCGACTACTTGTCCGAGACTGCTCCGCGCGCATGCTGCCTTAGATCGCCCGCGCTTGCCCGGGGAAGTTTGCGGCTTCTACGCCGACGTGGCTTGGAGCGCATCGCAACGAGGCGGCCCTCGCGGACGTCGTACCCGCCCGGGCGCCGAACGTCGTAAGTACTCAGCACGCGCATCTCATCGAGCTGTCGTTCGATGTCCTCTTCATCCATCCACAGGTACCGCGCCATCGCGTCGAGTTCGTGGCCAGCGAGCCACATTCGCTCAATGTCAGCGCGAATCCGGTCGAGCTCGGTCCGCGAGCGCACGTCCCCACCGGCCTGTTCGACATGCCAATCTTGATGGGGCCATGCTCCCCGAACTGGATGAAATAGATGAACGTCGGACTCGACAGGTGGCGCTCCCAAAACGCGACCTGTTCGGGTGCACTCGTCTCGAATACGTCGAAACCGGCGCTCCCGGGATGCGTTTCGTCGTACTCTCCCGTTATGAAGATCTTCGTTAGCTGGTCGGGAGATAAGAGCCGACAGGTCGCTGTTGTTCTGCGCGAGTGGCTTCCAGCTGTCATCAACAGCGTGGAGCCCTTCGTTTCCTCCAAGGACATTGACCCTGGTACTCGATGGCAGATGGAAGTTGCAGGACAACTCGAATCCACGAGCTATGGCATCGTGTGCGTGACCCGAGACAACCAATCCGCTCCGTGGTTGAACTTCGAGGCTGGAGCACTCGCCAAGGTGGTCGAGACGGGGCGAGTCGTCCCGCTCGCGGTGGATCTGAAGCCATCGGACGTCACGGTTCCGCTAGGTCAGTTCCAGGCGCAGCCCGCTACAGAGCAAGGCATACGCGAGATCGTAACGTCGATCAACTCGGCTTGTGCGTCACGACTGTCTGACGATCTACTTGAGAGGGCATTTCAGAAGTGGTGGCCTGACCTGAGCGAATCACTAAGTGAGATCGAGAAGAATTCTACGCCTGGGCCAGCCAGGAATAGTCCTCGGCGAAGCGACCGTGAACTGCTTGAGGAGATGCTCAATACTGTACGGAGCTTGGCGCAAGCCCCGCCAAGCATCTCTTCCCGACCTTGGGCCGCCGACGAGATGCTCCCCGAGAATCATCCGCTTGTAGGAGAGCTAGAGAGTCTTCTGAAGGACATGGATTGCACTGTCATTCGTGCCAGAGGCGGAAGGAGACTCGGGATCACGGTTAGAGAAAAGCTACCTTCGACCCTGAGAGACGCGATCCGCCAGCGTGCCGAACTATACGGAGTGGACGTCAAATACATGCGAGCGGGTCGGCCTTCAAGATCCGCACAGGCCGCTCGGCAATCATCGGCGTCCTCATAAGGACGACCCAAGGCCAGGGCTGCGCTCAAGTAATGCCTGCTGCGCCCTAGTCGTAATGCCGCAAGGAACCACTCGTATCGCTTGGTACAAGTTATCTCGCACCGTGCCCCACAGGGACAATCGTGACCGTGTGTCTCCTTTCGCTTCCTGTCCTTCTCCCCCTGGACTCCTTCCTCTCCTTCCTCCTTCCTCCCCTTCCTGTCGGTACTTCTCCATCTCATTCCTGGTTTGGTTTCTGATCTCGCGCACTCGACGTTGAGGGTGTGAGATCAGAAACCAAACCAAGCCACATCCGCTGTTCTTGACTACAAAAACACGGACTGTTAGTCCCTGTTGTCATCCAAGATAGAATCCAGAGTTATTGCCGTGGTGAACGGGCATGCAGCAGCAGACCAAGCACCCGAACAGTACGCCACAGTACGCCTCAAGCTTCACGATTCCACCCGCAACATCAACGTGGGCTTCGGTCTGCGTCAGGATGACAATCGCGTGAAGAACGGCGAGCATGTGACACACCCAGGCGGCCTCGGCATGCGTCGGGGTCCGGGATTCGAGCCATTCGAGGAGCGTCTTAGACTCGTCTGCGCTTGGGACCACGAGCTTGGGGGCTTCGTGCTCTTCTGCCTGCTCCCGATAGCCGCTCTGCCCGCGCATGAAATCGGTCCTCGTAATTGCTCCACTGCCCCGGGCGCAAGCCCTTGAATATCCGACCGTTTGGGTTGGCGCATCATGCGCTGAATGACGGCAGGCTGATCGATTGCATCACCCCACAAGGTCGATCGCGTACTCGGCCCGAGTCGCCCTCGCACAGTCGACCAACACCTTCGACCCAAAGGCCAGCCGACTGTGGTCTAATTATGGGATCGAACAATTCAGGTTTACGTTACGACGCTTGTGGGTGAGTCTGATCGTCTTTGTTTGGCACGGACCGCCACCTTCGGTCAGTTCCGCCTTTAGCACGTAGACCCCCGGTTTGAGCCGGACAGCTATGTTGCCTACCTTGGAGGTCTTAGCGATGATCCGGTTGCTCTGCATGATCGTGATGCTACCGTTCACAATTTCATGCGGTGGTGTCCTGGGCGGCCCGCCGATGCCGATCACTATAACTGAGAGTAGGGCTAGCATGGTTCTACCTTAACATGTTCCGTAGCTGATATTTCCGGGGTAAGGCTGGAACTGGCTCTGGCACATGTGGCTCGAGTTTACGTAGGGTTCGGCTTTGTTCCACGTGTGCCATTCGCCGGTGTTTACGGTGCGGAAGCTCGCAACGACATGGCCGGCGTTAGTCGGCTCGTTTTCCGAAGCGGCCTCAGCCCCATCCTCAAGGATATTTGAGTAGGTGTAGAAGCCGCCTTCACACGCGACAGTGGCTTCGCCGTGTTCGCCGATTTTCCAGCACCAGCCTCCTCCGCCCTCGGCGAGTATCCAGTACCAAGGCCAGGTATTTGGCGTGATGACACCGGACGTGTTCCATATTGTGAAGCCGCCACTGTTCTCCTTCGCGTAGAACCAGCGCAGCGAGCAACAGTCGCCGACGTAGTAGCCGGCGATCGTACCGATCTCAAGCCAATAGCCAGAGGGGTGAAAGGCGACCCACGTCTCATTGGTCACCGTGGCGCCGGACGGCCATTCCGGCACGTTCATATTGGTCGTGTCGGTCTCTACCACGTCCCCCTCAACTTCTTCGCCGCCGCCGGACCCTCCACCAGTCATATCCCAGTCTGCGACCGAGTAACAGTGGTTCGCATTACTAATTTTGCAGTTTCCACCCCAAGTCGCTGTGTGGGCCTTTGGTTTGACCCTAACCGCCTTCGCCAACCTCGCGGCGTTGGCGGTCGCTTCGCCGCCTATGTGCACCTCTCGAACTTCGCCTGTCTCACGTTCGACAAGCACTTCCATGAGCGTGCCGCTGGGCAGGGGGTAGCCAGCTGGCGGCGACGCCTCTTGATAGACGAAGTGGCCGTGCATGGTCACCCGATAGAGATTTTCGACCGGACTGATGTCGTTGATAGCTTTCGATTCCCGCGAAACCGTCAGAGTCGTCGTCTGGCCCGCCGCCGCTTGACGCGCGAACGAGCTAGCTTCGTCCTGCGAGATTTCTGCCTGGGCTGGGGCCGCCAGCAACAGGCACAGAGCTATTGTCGCTCCGATCCAGCGCCCAATAGACATCGTCCGTCTCCTATGGTCGTCCAGCGCAACTTGCCGAGAGATTGGACTTTTATCATAAGCTCGGGCACGACGCGAGAGTCGTTCCCAGCTCAAGGGGAAAGGTCGAGAACCTCGTCGCCGAGCGTCACCACGAACACCGACAGAGGAGGCTCGCGCGATCAGTGAGCAGATACGACGAGCGCCACGATGGCGACGGCGACGCTGATGCAGGCGGCAATGGCGGCGATCATTGCCCACCGCCGCTGTTCCTGAGCGGCTTTGACCATGATCGCCGCGTGCAGATACTCGGCGGTGGAGCCGCCGTAATCGGCATCAAGCAGCCAATCCTCGTAGTCGCTGAGCAACTTGTCGGTGCTCTTGCCTTCGGCCTTGTACGGCACGGCGCTGAGGATAGAACGTGCGACGCGATGCTCGCCTACCGCGTGTGTCGGGCTACGCGGTCGGCTGCGGCTTGGTTCTTGATGGCTTGATCGTGTTCGGCGGTCTCGCGGATGATCTGATCTACACGGCTCTTGGCGAGGCCGGTCGATACGGCCATGTCCTGCCTGCTGAGGGTGTTGCTGAGCACCCATGCCGCCATCAAGTCGTCTCGCTCTCGGAAGCCGCTGGCTGCCCGATTCTGCGCGGCGCGGAGCAGGCGCATCTTTTCGCTTTGGCCGTCGAGCGAAACGTCGCGGATCGGACTGGTGGGCCGTAGGTCAGTTTCCGGCAGGAGTTGGTGCCTGTGGGGTCTCACGGGCTGCATAATAAACTATTCGCAGGAGCACCGCGCAGCGCTCAGCTCATCGCGGTCAGGGCCTCGATCAAACGCCGGACCCGTTCGGACTGGCCCGGAGACGCCGAACCCCCGACCTCCTTGGGGATGACCGGGGGTTCAACTGTGATCGTTATGGTGGAGCCAACCGAAGTCAACGAGAACCGCTTGGCACGACCATCCGGCGGATAAATGTTGGAGTGGACCCGGTTTGACGGACACGTGAGGGCTTGGGTGGCTTGGACGCGAAAGGATGTCCGCTATGCCCAAGACGAGACCGCCCTATCCACCCGAGTTCCGCCGCGAAGCGGTGGCGCTGGTGCGTTCCGGACGCTCGGTGAAAGACGTCGCCGAGAGTCTTGGCTGCAGCGATCAGTCGCTGCACCTGTGGGTCAAACGCGCCCAGCTCGATCGTCACGAGCGCGACGACGGGCTGACCAGCACTGAGCGCGAGGAGCTGCGTCGGCTGCGCCGTGAGAACGCGCGCCTGAAGCAGGAGCGCGAAATCCTCAAGCGAGCCGCGGTCTTCTTCGCAGCGGAGACCGAGACCCGGTGAGCATCTACCGGATCATCTCGGCGGAGAAGGCCAGCTTCCCAGTCTCTGTGATGTGCGAGGCGCTCGGCGTTTCGAGGTCCGGGTTTCATGGCTGGGAGCGCAGAGCGCCATCAGACCGTGCCCTGAGCGACGCATGGCTAACCGAGCGGATCAAGGAGATCCACGAGCGCGCCCGTGGCGTCTACGGCTCCCGTCGCGTGCAGGCCGAGCTGCGCCTCGACCAAGGCATCGAGGTGTCCCGCAAGCGCGTGCGGCGGCTGATGCGCCAGGCTGGAATCTCGGGGCTGGTGAAGGTCAAGAAGGGCCGCACGACGATCCGCGTGCCGGGCGTCAGAGTCGCCGATGACCTCGTGGAGCGCCAGTTCTCACCCGCAGCACCGAATGTGCTGTGGGTGGCCGACCTGACCTATCTCAGAACATGGGAGGGATGGCTCTACCTCGCCGCGGTGCAGGACGCCTTCTCAAGAATGATCGTCGGCTGGGCGATGGCCGAGCACATGCGCGCGGAACTGGTCGTCGATGCGCTGAAGATGAGCCTTCACCGGCGCAAGCCCGATCCAGGGTTGGTGCACCATTCAGATCTCGGCGCTCAATACGTGAGCCTCTCCTTCGGCCAGCAAGCCCGTGACGCCGGCATCGCGGTCTCGATGGGCTCCCGCGGTGACGCCTACGACAATGCCGTCGCCGAGAGCTTCTTCGCCACCCTGAAGAAGGAGCTTGTGCATCGCCAGCCGTGGCCGACCAGACGCGAACTCGGCGCTGCCGTCTTCGAGTACATCGAGGCGTTCTACAACCGACAGAGACGACACTCAACTCTCGGCTACCTCTCACCCGAGGAATACGAGAGAGGGAGAACCACAACTACGATCCACGACTAGCCACTAAAGCCCGCGACTGTCCGCGAAAAGGTATCCACTCCAAGACGCTGGACGACGCTGAGTAGCGGCTGGGCCTGTTCGCTCAAGCCGTCTGTGGACCTGCTGAGATATGTCCGGTGAAGGAGTTGTTCGACTGGCTGGCGCGACTTGCCGCACTAGAGGGACAGACGCCTCAACAGGGCCCTCCCGTTCATGAGCACCTCCATCGCCTGTTTGCTCCGTCGCCCCTTGACTTTGACTGGAGCATCGTGCGGATAGTCGATGCAGACCAAGAGGCTTACTCCTTCGGCCGAGTGCCTGGCCGACTCTCGGTGTTGGTGTGGCCGGACGCTGGGGTACAGCCGAATCCTCTCTCGGATCAGGCGATCGCCGCACAACTAGGTGCAATCCTGACCCTCGCTACCAACCGACGTCTGGAGGTAGCCGCCAGCGACATGCCTCTCACTATGGAAGGGACTTCGCAGCACGTATTCCTGCCTACGAATCTGTTGCTAGATCGGAGTCTGGGTGGCCCGATCGACGGCGATCCCAAGGCTCTCCTTGAGGGGACCATCGGTGTGCTCTACGGTCTGGCGGAGCTTGACCGAGAGATCATTGGGGCCGCGATCGAGTTGCACTATGCGGCGGCATTGCTTTTTGACGTCGAGCCAAACGCGGCGTATGCCTTGGCAATTGCTGGACTGGAGCGTCTGTCTCGTGCCTACGGCGAACCACCTACAGAGTGGTCTGCGTGGGAGCACGCCACGCGATTCGACCGTGTGTTCTCAGATATCGGTCTCACCGAAGGGCAGGCCAACCGACTGCGCGATGAGTTGCTACATGACCGGCAAATGCGTCTGCGGCAGACTTTTGCGCGCTACGTCACAGACAACCTGCCCACTGATTTCTGGGAGCTAAAACTAGAAGACTTCATTCCCACGCTCACGATGGCGCCCGACGGTTCCGGCACCTTCTCAGGGATGGTGCGACAAGCACCCGTACCAATAACACGGCTTGTTCCTTCCGACCCTCACATCCTGAGATCACGTCTTCTCGGCTCATATGACGCGAGATCCTCGTACGTACATGACGGAAGACGTCGACCTGTGATGAGCGCGACACTCACGCAGTTGGTAGGTAACGAGCCGAGGTCATCCGAGCCCATTGAGTTCGCCGGCATACGCGCGATCCTTCGTACGCTCGTGGTCGCCGAGGCACAAAAGCGAAGCCAGCCACGGCCACTCCCCGGATTGCGGCTGACGCACGCAGGCAACGCTCCACCAGAGCCACCCGAATAGATCGCAGCAGACAGGTAGTTCGCTGTCGGCTGTTCGTGCTTGCAACAGGTATGCGCAGACAGGGTCGTGGTAGCGAGCGCAGCGATTCCTCGCTTACGCTGTTGGCTATGGCTGTTCAGCCCTATCCGGAGAACCAGGCTCGTCGGTTCATCGAACTGGCTGAGCTGTTTCTACGATGCCGCGCGGCGTGGCGGGATGTCACGATCGCGACCCAGGGGCACCCCGGGCCGGGATCGGCCGCTGCTCACGACCTTCAAGAGCTGGCTGACCGTCTGCAGGGCTTCCCTCACGTCGGGCACGCTATCCCGGCAGCCGTACAGCGCTACATGCTCGCTGCCAGCGAGCAGTTCGGAGGCCTCGCGGCTCTCTACCAAGCCCAAGAGGTCCTATATAGCCCCGCTGCGCTCGCACGGTGCCTGATCGAAGCCTGCGCGAGCGCCGCATGGGTACTCGGAGCGGAGGGAGAGCCGGTCGAGAACAAACTCGCTCGCGCATACCGGGAGGAGCTTAAGAGCGCGGAAGAGGCGAAAGAACGCGGGTCGCCTGCTCGGTAAGGATCAGCCTACATATCGGCGTATGGCCGAAGGCTTCAAAGCGTGCCGCGAGGAAATCGACGCGATCTTTCCCGATGGCTGGACGACAGATGGTGATGGTCGCCGTTTGCTTCGTGGCCAGAGCCTCCCGGGTCCAGAGGAGTCGGTCTCATGGCTTCTCAGCGAGTTTCTGAGCTGGCCGCACACAAGGGACGTGGGCGAGGCACCTACGGCTACATCTCCAATATGGCGCATCCCACGCTGTACCGGATTTCGGGCTTGTGGTCTGTCGAGGAACGCCCCGACGGCGAGCGCATCCCTATGTTGGACGTAGACATCGAGGACCACAACAAGCAGGCGCTTCTCATCGTCGGTCCGTATTACGAGGTGTTGGCACGCGTCATCACGTACCACGGCTGGCCAGGTGCGTCACATCGTGATCTGACCAGCCTTCCCGGCCTCTTCCCAGCCGGATAGTCAAGGCTTCTGGCGGCAGGGTGCCTAGTCGTTCGGGGCTTGTGAGAGAGCTAGCGCGCGTACGCCCGCAGAGGGATGCGACCGGAGTTCGTCGAGTGCTCTCGCGGCTGGTGCAGGCAGCGTGTCGGCCGACCTCAGCACCCTCGCGATCTCTTTAGGCACGAGAACACCCGACTCCCGTGTTGCGTGTAGGAGAGCCGCCGCTGCAAGTGGGCCACCGGCGTCGTCCCCGACGAGCACGGCTAGCGCTGCGGCTGCTGTTGCTCGGACGGCCACGTCCTGATCGTCGCTAAGGGCCACGAGGATCCCGGTGTACTCGGTGGTGCCAAGTCTGTGCGCGACGTGCACGGCCCACTGACGGTCTTGGGCATCACCTCTGAGCAGCTCGATAACGCGGCTTGCCGCGTTATCGTCGTCTAGCGCACCCAGGCCTGCCTGCAAGAGCGCAGCAACACCTCTTGCGTCAGTTTGGTCGCTCAGCGGAAAACCCTGAACGGGTGACTCTTGTTGAGCAATAGCTGCTGCGATCGCTTTCAGGCGTGTTCGGACCTCCTCCGGTAGCCGGTTTGCGTGACCAGCCAGCAAGGCCAGCGCTCCGCTCTTGTCACGGTCGCTGACTGCGGGGTCCTCCAGAAGTTGGTACAGCGGGTCCCACCCAGCGACGGTCGGGTGCCATACGTTCAACAGGGCCAGCGCTTCGCCTACGTCGTGGCCGGCTGCGTAGGTACGGTTGTGCGCTCGCTCAATGAGCGCAGCGATGTGTTGGGAGAGGCCGTGTATAGCTGACGCTGCGATGTCTGAGGACAATTGGGTGACGTCTCCGAAAGCCTGCAAAGCGAGAAGTGACCCGCGGCCCACGTCATCGAGAAGTCTGCGACGGGCACCATCGTCTTCCTTGGCGAGTAGACCGCGGATCGCGAAGCTCAGAGCAGGCGGGAAGTCATCCGCGCGGGCACCGAGCCGTTGCACACGCTCCGCTGTCCACGCTGCGGACGGGAGGTTATTAACGAGACTTGCCCACCACTGGGCTAGGACGTCCTGCCGCCCAGGGTCGTCACAGCTGTACGGAGGCAACTTCGCCAGATAGTCGATGATCTCGACGTGCTGCTCTGCTTCGGCGCCTCGCGCAACTTGAGACAGCGTTTCCACCAGTCGCAGCTCCAACCAATACACGCCGTACTGGCTTTCCAAATCGAACGGGTCCTGAGCGTGGACTAGCAGCCATTTGATCGCCAACTCCGCGGTGCTGGAGTCGAGGACATCTGCGCCGTGTTGGAGTAGAGAGAGGTCTGCAAATAGCGTCGTGCGGGTAGCTTTGCCGAGATCTACTTGTCGCGCTACTTCTGTGACACCGGCCGCGGGTCCGTTTGCAACGATCTGCGGAACGGCTAGCTTTATTGCCTTCTCCGCTCCGGCAAGTCGCAGCGTGCCTAGCGCATCCTCGACATCGTGAGGGTCGGCGTGGCGATCCAACCGCATGAGCATGTCCTGCCCCAGAAGGCAGGAGAGATGACGCCAGCCGCCGTGATCGGCCGCGTTGCTCGCGAGTAGCGATGCGGAGATCAGGCGATTATTGGCCACGTCTTCCCTTGCGATCGTGACGCTACGGTCGTGAGCCCATGCGCTAAAGCTCCGCTCCGTCAACGCTTCCAAGCCAACGGCCGTGATCTGTGCACGCCACCAAGAGGCAGTGGTGTCTGCCGCACCGATGACCCCAGACACTCGCTGATCCTGCCAAGGCGCGGAGTTGAAAAGCATGATGGCGCCGGCACCAGCGATCGCAGTGGCCGTGACATCTCCTGGGCTGATCGCGCCGATCGACAGCACATCCCCGGCCTTAGTTCGGGCAACCTCGACGTCACCGAGGTCGAGGCAGATGCGGGCATGTTGTGCCGTTAGCCATGCGTAGTCGATAGGCCGCGCATCATCTCGCGCGAGCTCTCCCTCAA
Organism: Solirubrobacteraceae bacterium; assembly: GCA_036495605.1. Taxonomy (GTDB): domain Bacteria; phylum Actinomycetota; class Thermoleophilia; order Solirubrobacterales; family Solirubrobacteraceae; genus Palsa-744. Next base: position 16,070 of record DASXMO010000093.1, on the reverse strand, counting down.
TAAGCGGGCGTGCCATGTGGGCGAGTCCTTCGCTGAGGAGCGCTGTTGCGACCGCGACGGTCGCTGCGATCCGTACGTGGGAGTCGGGAGCGTCTGACACAACGGACAGGAGGCCGTCAGTGCCTTTCCCGTGTAGCCAGCGCACGAGTCCTCCAACGAGCCGCCACGCGAAATCGTCAGACTCGCAGGCCTCCTCAGGCGTCGGAACCTCCTCGTGCATCTCCGCAAACTGCCGCAACTCGCTGACACGGGCTTGAGTCGCCAATGCCAACCCCTGCGCAGGGGTCAGCGGTTCCTCCTTACCAGCATTGGGATGGGGAGCGATGAGACGCGGAACAACAAGCGCATACCGGAGCTGGTCAAGAGCTGGAAAGGTTCGTCCCGGGGTCCAAGCGCTCCCCTCGAGATCTACTTTGCCGCGCACGCTACCCGCGACAGCGATCAGCTCGTCGAAGTGCTCCTCGTCGATCGTGTTGCTAGTGGGCACGAGAATCTTCGCGCCTTTGCCCGTGGACCTGACACGGTCTGGTGTCACGTGCACCCAATACGACTCATCCTTGTTTAGGTCGTGCAAGACGAGCAGCTGCGGCAAAGGAAAGCTCGCCCAGACGTTGAGGTGTTTCTCTGGCTTGGGGTCGTACCACCACCAGCCAGTGATCTCGTCGCCGTCCTTCGCGGGTTTTTTGAAATGGCTCGACCCCGACTTAACCTGAGCACCGACGTACAAGCCGAGGTCGAACATACGAGCATCCCGTGCCATGAGCACGAGATCAGTGCCAATGTCGAACTTGCTCGTATTGAGAGGCGCCCAGTTCAGCGCCGAAAACCCTTTTTCGACCGCTTCTATCCCGAGAATCTCGGTCCGCTGAGTCTTGGAAGTCCGCACCCGCACAGTCAAGCGCACTCATCCGACGCCCCCGAATCCTGGCCTTGGGGCACTATCTGCCGACCGACGTGACGACTCTGAGCACGGCCGCCGCGGTGACGCGCGATCAGAGCGGAACTCGCACGCGATCTCAAGGCGCGAGCGCGAGCCTGGGAGCGGCCGGCTGTATGTCCTGTGCGTTTTACGCAACGGGCACATGGGCACCATCGGCGCGGGCCATGAATCCACGCAGCCGATTCGGCCCGGGAGAATTGCTACCAAACCCGCTCTCCGTGGCCCTCTAATCCGTGCCCTAGAGCCAATCCTGTGATGGGCGATACTGGGCTCGAACCAGTGACCTCCGCCTTGTCGAGGCGGCGCTCTCCCAGCTGAGCTAATCGCCCTGGGATCGGATCGAAGCCTATCAACGCGCAACGTTCGCAATGACCCAGGCGCACGGAGGTCTTGCAGCCTCCCGTCCGCAGGACAGGGCCCGGGCGGAGCCTCCCAGCACCCAGGCCTTGCAAGATCACGGCACGATGATCGTCTGGCCTTCGCTGTTGCCACCACCACCGGCGGCTTCCTGACCGCTAGAGCCGGCTTCGCCGGGGACGAGGACGCCGCTTTGCCCGGAGCCTTCGACCCCGCCCTCTTCGGTGCCACCTTCAGCACCGGAGGCACTCCCTTCGACTTCCCCGTAGGGGCCCTGCGATCCGTACGGCGAGCGGGCTCCATAGGGCGATTGGGCGCCGCCGACCCCGCTTTCGGTCTGAACTGCTTTCTGGCTGGCCGACGCCGAGGCAACGCCTTCGCCCGCCTCGATCTTCTTGACCGCTTCGGCGACCGTGTTCGAGGCGATCGCGAACCCGACGCCCGTGCTGCCAGGCTGAGAGCCTTCCGAGCGAGCCGCGTCGCTGGCGATCTGGGAGTTGACCCCGATCACTTCTCCCTGTTCGTTCAGCAGCGGACCACCGGAGTTGCCTGGATTGAGCGCCGCGTCGGTCTGGATCGCACCCGTGATCTTCGACCCGTTGGGAGCGGCGATTTCGCGGCCGAGTGCCGAGACGATGCCTCGGGTAAGCGTCTCGTCGAGGCCATAGGGGTTCCCGATCGCGTACACCGCGTCGCCGATCTGTACGGAGCTCGAGCTCACGAGGTTCAGCGGCTTCAGATTCAAACCGGACGGATCGATGCGGATCAGCGCGAGATCTTGATTGGCTTCCTCCCCCACGAGCGTCGCCGTGCGGGTCACGTTCGAGGACTTCCCCGGCCCGGCCACGATGCTGGTGGCGCCAGCGACGACATGGTCGTTGGTGAGGATCAGGCCCTTGTTATCGAGCACGATGCCCGTACCGCTGTCTTCGCCCTCCGAGGTGACGGCCTTGATCGACACGACGCCGGAAGAATCGCGTTCGTAGACCTGAGTGGCCGTCAGCGCCGTCGAGGCCACCTCGCGGCGCGTTCCGCCCGAGGAGCCTGCATTGGTCGACGCGCTGCTCGCACGAGCGGCGGTGGGTGTTGATGATCCGGCCTTGCCGCCGGAGCCCAGCGCGAGCACCGCAACGAGCGCGACGGTCGCCCCGGCGATGGCCGCGAGCAGTATGGGTGCGAATAGACGTCTCACGACCACCTCCAGGGTTTTCAAGGGATAAGGCCATCCATGATGCGAGCGCTCGCTGTGCCGGCGCTAACAATGTCCCTAAAGATCGCTAACGAAGCCAGAAAAGATGGATAACGGGATCTGAAATGCCCGATAAGGCATTCGGCCGGCGGGCGATCATCGGCATCTGCGGCCTCTTGGAGATCGCCTGCAATACCCGGCGGCCCGATAACCTAAGGAGTCTCGCGGCGACGTGGCGGAGTGGCTACGCAGCGGCCTGCAAAGCCGTCTACACCGGTTCGATTCCGGTCGTCGCCTCTGAAAACCCTGCCCAGCTCTGCACATCATGCCTGCTACCATGACATCATGCGACAGCTGACATTGCGAGTGCCCGAAGGACTCGCCGAGCGATTGAAGGTGGCAGCGAGCGACCACGAGGACAGCGTGAACGGCTACGCGGTCAAGGTCCTGTCGGCCGCGGTCGACCCAGACCTTGCCGGTGACGAGATCACGGGCCTGAGGGAGCGCCTCGCGCAAGCCGGACTCCTGCTGACACCCGAGCGCTTGTCGAGCAAACCCCCCTCCCCTGAAGCGCTCAGCCGTGCTCGTGCGGCCGCCGGTCGCGGCAAGCCGCTTTCTGACTTCGTCACAGAGGGACGCAGCTGAGCGCCTTTGCCGATTCCTCGGCGCTCGTGAAGCTCTATGCCGATGAGCCCGGGCATCAGGCCATCCGCGCGCTGGACCTGATCGTCATCTCAGCGATTGCTCGCGTAGAGGTGCCGTCCGCGCTGTGGCGCAAGGCCCGAACAGGCGAACTCGACGACAGCGCAGCCAGCATCCTGGTCAGCGCGTTCGCGGTCGACTTCCACGGCGATCCCGACTCCGAACCGCGCTTTACGATCGTCTCACTGGTCGAGCCAGTCCTCATCGCAGCCGCCCGGGAAGCGGCGCGTCATGCGCTGCGTGCCTATGACGCGGTACAGCTAGCCAGCGCTCTGGCAGTCCGTGAGACCGACCCACGCTGCAGTCACTTCGCCTGCTTCGACGCTGACCTGCGGCGTGCCGCCAGTCGCGAGAGCTTCACGCTGGTGCCGGAAGCAGTGTGACCAGGACATCGGGCTCCCTTGACAAGCATGCGAACATACGTTCGCATGCACCCCCTTCCCTCCCCGATGAAGAGTGCCCGCGGCACCCCGATCGTGTGCGTGCACCTGCCGCGGTTCGCCCTGGTGATAGCCGCGGGCGGCCCGGAGGCATTGGCGGGCCGTCCCCTGGCCATCGCCCCGACCGGCATTAGCAGCAGCGCGCAGGCCATAGGCGAAGTCTCCGGCACCGCCCAGGCACAGGGCGTGCGAGCCGGGATGGGTTTGGGGGAGGCGCTGACGCTCTGTCCCGAGCTGGTGCTCGTCCCCGGCGACCCGCTGGCGCTCGCGCAGGCATGGGAGTCGGCGTTGCTGGCGCTGGAAGGCATCGGCGCGCGCGTGGAGCCGGCGAGCCCGGGCATCGCCTACTTCGACGCGGGCGGGCTCGGCGGGCTGTACGGCGATCTCCGCGGCACGATCGCCGCCGCCCGCAAGGCGCTCGGGCGCCCCGCGAGGATCGGCGCGGGTCCCACACGCTTCTGCGCGCTGGCGGCGGCGCTCGCATCTCGCACGCGCCGCGCGCGCGTGATCGAGGATGGGAAGGCGACCCGGCGCTATCTCGCCGCTCAGCCGGTGAGCCTCCTCTCCCACCGCGAGCAGACCGCACCGCTCGTGGCGTGCATGGAGCGGCTGGGCATCGGCACGCTCGGGGAGCTCGCCGGCTTGGGTGCGAGCGCGATCTCCGACAGGTTCGGCAGGGCGGGGACGATCGCGCGGGAGCTCGCGCTCGGACACGATGAGCCACTGCGCCCGCGCGTCGTCGAGGACCGCCTGCATGAGTCGATGAGCCTGGGCGAGTCGAACTCGGGACAGGCGCTCGAACGCACCCTGGCGATCCTCGTGGACCGGCTGCTCGCGCGGCCCGAGCGGCGCGAGCGCACGATCGTGGCGATCGCGCTCGGCGCTCGTCTGGTCGAGCGCGGCGCGTGGTGTGAGCGCGTGGTCTTCCGCGAGGCGATCTGCGATCGGCGCAGGATGAACCTCGCGCTCTCGCTACGGCTCTCCTCGCTGCCGGCGCCGGTCGAGACATTGCAGCTGACGGTCGAGCGCTTCGGCCCGGCCACGGGCGATCAGAGCTCGCTGCTGGATCTCGAGCGAAGTGAGCGCAGGCGGCGCCTGCGCGAGGCGGTCCGGCAGGTGCGCGCGGTCGCGGGACCTTACGGGGCGCTTCGCGCGAGCGTGCTCGATCCACGATCGCGGGTGCCCGAGCGCAGGTTCGGCTACGCCCCGTGGCCGCAATGACCCTCCGCCGGCCGGCGAGCAGGATGGCGTCGCGGCCTTCGCCGCCGAACGCGCCTCGCGCGGCCCGCGTACGCGTCGTGCGGGGCAGACCGATCGCGGTGGACGGGGAGCGGGTGGGCGAGCATCTGGAGGATTGGCTGCTCGAGGGCTGGTGGTGGACCGAGCGCCCGCTGCGGCGCCGTTACTGGGAGGTCGTGACGGTCACGGGCCGTAACCGGGTCCTCTTCCACGACCTGCACAACGGCGGGTGGTACGCCCAGGCCGCCTGAGGACATGTCCGGCACACCGCCCTATGTCGAGCTGCACGCTCACTCCGCCTATTCCTTCCTGGACGGCGCCTCGCTCCCCGACGAGCTCATCGAGCGCGCCGCCGAGCTCGGCCACTCGGCGCTCGCGATCACCGATCACGACTCGCTCTCCGGGGCGATGGAGTTCGCGATGGCCGCGCGCTCCTCGCCGGTGCGGGCGATCGTCGGCGCGGAGGTCACGGTCGGGATGCCAGGCACGCGCGGTGGGGCTCGTGGTGATGATGATGGCGGCGGTGGTGGCGACGACGGTAGTGGCGGTGGCAGCATCCGCAGTAGCAACAACAGGGGCAGCGCCAGCAACAACAGCGAGGACGAAGGGCTGCGGCATCTCACGCTGCTGGTCCGCGACGGGCGGGGCTGGCGCAATCTCTGCCGCCTGCTCACGCTCGCGCACTCGCACACCCGCGAGCGCCCGGACCGCAGCGCGGGTCAGCCGAGCGTGGCGCTGGAGCGAGTCCTCGAGCACGCCGACGGGCTGGTCTGCCTCACGGGGTGCGCGGAGCGATCCGCGATCGGACGCGGGCTGGGCGACGAGGCGACCGCCGGGGCGCTGCTCGAAGCGTTCGGAAAAGACGCGCTGCGGGTCGAGCTCCAACGCCTCTACGCGCGCGGCGACCGGCGGCGAAACCGCGAGCTCGAGCGCCTCGCGCGGCGCCTGGACATACGCACGGTCGCGACGGGGAACGTCCACGCGCACACGCCCATGCGCGCGTTCCTGCAGGACGCTCTCGTGGCCGTGCGCAACGGCTTGACGCTGGATGCCTCCGAGCCGCAGCGGCGCCCGAACCACTCGCACGTGCTCGCGCGCCCGCAGGCGATGGCCGCCCGCCTGCGCGATCATCCCGAGGCGGTCGCGGAGAGCGTGAGGCTCGCCGAGACGCTGAGCTTCCAGCTGACGAGCGACCTGGGCTACCGCTATCCGATGTCGGAGTCCACGCGGGCCACGCGCGAGCTGGCGGAGGTCTGCGAGGCGCTGTTCGCGAGCCGCTACCCCGCCGGTTACCGGCGCCGCCACGAGGCCGCCGCGAGGCTCGAGCAGGAGTTGCGCGTGATCGACTCGCTGGGCCTGTCGGGGTTCTTCCTGATCCACCACGAGATCCTCGAGCTGGCGCAGGACGCCGCCCGCGAGATCCGCGGCGCGGACACCGCCAGGGCGCTCCTGCCTCCGGGGCGGGGGCGGGGCTCGTCGGTGTCCTCGATCGTCTGCTACCTCACGGGCCTCTCGCACATCGACCCGATCGCGGGCGAGCTCGCGCTCGGACGGTTCCTGCACGAAGACGTCGTCGGGCTGCCGGACATCGACATCGACTTCCCCCGCGATATCCGCGCCGAGCTGATCGCGCGCATCCCCAGGCACTACGGTCAAGATCGCGCGGCGCTGGTCGCGGCCTTCCCGACGTATCGCGCGCGGGGAGCGATCCGCGACCTGGGCAAGGCTCTGGGCCTGCCGGCCGGGGAGATCGAGCGCGTGGCCCGCGGATCGGAGGGATGGGGCGGGCGGGGCGTTGTGAGCGAGGACATCGAGGTGGCGCTCGGCGCGGGAGGACTGCGCGCGGGTGGGCGCTGGCAGTGGCTCACGCGGCTGGCCGACGAGGCGCAGGGCCTGCCCCGGCACCTCTCCCAGCACTCCGGCGGGATGGTGATCTCCACCCGGCCGCTGATCGACTGCTGTCCGATCGTCCCCGCGGCGATGGCCGAGCGCCAGATCGTGCAATGGGACAAGGACTCCTGCGCCGATGCGGGCTTTCTGAAGATCGACCTGCTCGGGCTGGGCATGCTCTCGGCGGTCGAGCGCTGCGTGGAGCTGATCGCCCGCACGCGCGGCGAGCGGGTCGACCTCTCGCGGATCCCGTTCGATGATCGGGCGACGTTCGCGATGATCCAGGAGGCGGACACGACGGGCGTGTTCCAGATCGAGAGCCGCGCGCAGATGGGCTCGTTGCGACGCACCCGTCCGGCGAGCCTGCAGGATCTGACGGTGCAGGTCGCGCTCGTGCGCCCCGGGCCGATCGTCGGCGGCGCCGTGAACCCCTACATCGAACGCCGCCAGGCGCTGCTGCGCGACCCGAACCATCCGATCCCCTTCCCGCACCCCTCGCTGGCGCAGGCGCTGAGGGAGACGCTCGGCACGATCATCTTCCAGGACCAGGTGATCGATGTCGCCCGCGCATTCGCGGGCTTCACCGCCGGCGAGGCCGAGGGGCTGCGCCGCGCGATGAGCCGCAAGCGCTCACAGGAGGCGATGGACGGCCATCGCCAGCGGTTCGTGCAGGGAGCCCGCCAAACGCACCCCGACGCGGACGAGGAGACGATCGAGCGGGTGTGGAGCATGGTCGCGGGCTTCGCCGGGTTCGGGTTCCCCAAGTCCCACGGCGCCGCGTTCGGACTGCTGGCCTACCAATCGACGTGGCTGCGGGTGCACTACACCGAGGAGTTCCTCTGCGCGCTGCTGAACGAGCAGCCGATGGGCTTCTACCCGCCCGACTCGCTGATCCACGAGGCCCAGCGGCGCGGGCTCGCGGTGCTGGCGCCGGAGATCAACCACAGCGAGGCCGAGTGCTCGGTGACGGAGGAGGGAGCGCTTCAGATCGGCCTCTCCTACATCAAGGGCGTGGGCGCGCAGGAGATCGAGCGGCTCGTCCGCTCCCGCGAGCAGAGCGGTCCGTTTCGCGACCTGCAGGATCTCGCCGCCCGCGCCGGCGTCGGCCACGCCACCCTCAGCCACCTCGCGTGGTCGGGCGCCTGCGACGCGCTCGCCGGCGGCGAGCGACGGCACGCCCGGCGTACCGCCCTGTGGAGCCTGGGGGTCGCCGCGCCCGGCGTGCACGACGACACTGGCCTGCAGCTGGCGCTCGACCTGCCCCTCCCCCGGGCTCCGCGACTACCCGCGCTCGGCGAGTGGGACGCGTTGCTCGCCGACTACTCAACCACCGGCGTCTCAGTCGAGCGCCATCCGATCGAGCTGCTGCGCCCAGCGCTCACCGCACGGGGAGCGCGCTCGACCGGCGAGCTCATCACGACCCCCCACGGCGCCCGCGTGACCGTCGGAGGCCTCGTGATCGCCCGCCAGCGCCCGGGCACCGCGAACGGCATCACGTTCCTGCTGCTCGAGGACGAGCACGGAACCTTGAACGTGATCGTCGCGCGGCGACTGTACGAGGCCGACCGGGCGACGGTCCGCACACAGCCGCTGATCATCGTCGAGGGACGGTTCGAGCGCCACGCCGACGGCGGCGGCGCCGTCAACCTGCTCGCCGCCTCGATCGCGCCTCTCCTCCAGCCCAGTGCGGAGGAGGCCGCGTCGGTGCATGACCTGCGCAGGCCCTCGCCCCCGCCGGCCGCGGCGAACGAGGACTTCGCCCTGGTAGCCCCGCCGGCGATGAACTTCGGGCAGGGCCGACGACGATGAAGGCGCAAAACCTCACACGGCGACTCGCCCGCTCTGCGAGACTGCGCCGATGCGCCAGCGCGTCACCGTGATCACCCTCGGCGTGCGCGATCTCGCGCGCGCGAGGAGCTTCTACGAAGCGCTCGGATGGCAGACGGGCGCGGGGGCCGAGGACGACGTGGTGTTCTTCCAGGTCGGAGACATGGTCCTCTCGCTGTGGGACCGCACACGTCTGGCCGAGGACAGCTGCGTGGACGACGCCCCGGGCTGGGGCGGGGTGACGCTCGCATTGAACCTCGGCTCGCCCGCGGAGGTCGACGAGGTCACCGAGCAGGCGCGCGCCGCCGGGGCGAGCATCGGGCGCGAGCCCGCGGAGACCTTCTGGGGCGGCTACAGCTCTGTGTTTGTAGATCCCGAGGGCCATCCGTGGGAGATCGCGCACAACCCGCACTGGACGCTCACGCCCGAGGGCGGCGTCAGGCTCAGCAGCGACTGAGCCCTCCCGCGGCGTCCGCGCACGCCAGCGAAACCCCCGCAGGTGCCAACTGCTGCGGTGAGCGGCGCCGACAGCAACCCGACGCAGGTGCGGGGCTCTGGCTCTCCCATCCCAGTCCACACGCCCACTCGAACGCTCACACGGTGATGGCGCCGCGCCGATGATGGACGTGGCGGGTTATGACCTTCGTGCGCGCGCTCATCCTTCGCCTTCACGCGATGACCCTCGGGGTCCTCCTCGCGGTCCTGCTGCTCGGCGCGAGCGCGCTCACCGCCTCCCCCGCGAGCGCCCGGCCCTCCGCTCCCGCGCACGGCGCCGCGCCGGCGCTCGGCTCCGCGCAGCAACGCCACTACCTCGCGCTGGCGAAGACCGGCGTCGCGGCGGCGCAGCGCGACTGGCGCGACCGGCGCCTGCGCTGGTATGACGCGCGTCTGCACGACCGCGACCGCTACCCGCTGGCGACGATCTGGGACATCGTGCCGCTGTTCCAGTCGCTCGATGCGATCGCGATCGCCCAGCCGAACGCCGCGAACCGCCGTGCCCTCGCGAGGTTCGCGAGCGGGGCCGAGCGCTACCTGAACCCCGACCTGCGTCCCGTTCCCGGCTACTCCCCCTACCCCGGCGATCGCGGCGGCGGCACGGAGACGTGGTTCGATGACAACGGCTGGTGGGGGCTGGCGTTTCTCGAGGCCTATCGCGCGACCGGCACGCCCCACTATCTGCGCGACGCGCAGCGCGCTCTGCGCTACATCGCCGCCGCCGGCTGGGATGCCGCGGGCGGGGGGATCTGGTGGAACACCGATCACCCCTACACCGCCGGCGAGGCGCTCGCAAGCGCGACGCTGCTGGCGACACTCGTCTACCAGCAGACGCACTCGCGCTCTGCACTCGCGCTGGCGCAGCGGTTCCTGGCTTACGCAAACACCGGCGGCTTCAGCCCGAACGATCAGCTGTACGGCGCGGGCAGTCTCGTGAGCACGCCGATCGACTACATCCAGTCGCCGCTCATCTACGCCCAGGCGCTGCTCTGCAGACTCGGTGTGAACCCCGGCGATTGCTCGCTCGCGAATTACCTCACCACCAACGCGCTGCGCCGTTTCGGGCCGATGTTGGAATTCGCGCCGCAGTACGACGCGGTCTACCTGCAGTGGATGCTCGCGCTGTACTCGCTCGATGGCAATCCCGCGCTGTACACATTGGCAGCGGAAAACGCGAGCGCCGCTCAGAACAGCGCGATGGATGGCGAGGGCCTGTATCTACTCTCCTGGAGCGGCGCCCCGCTGGCCGCGCAGTACGCGCAGCCGCAGATGCTTCAGACGCAGGCCGCCACGACCAGCCTGTTCGCATGGCTGGCCGTGGCGCGCCCGCCGACGTAACGCCGGCGGGCACGACTGTCCCGCACAGAGATCCCAGCCACCCGCGAACTACCAGCGCCCGTACCAGCGCCGGCGTCCGACCCCCGCGTCAACCCCACCGATGACGAACCCGAGCAGCCAAAGCACGACCGCTATCACCAATACGAACCACAGCACGTGAGCCGCGAACCCCAGACCACCGAAGATCGCGAGTATGAGCAATAGAGCTATCAGGGCAACCATTTTTTATTCTCCTTTTCGTTGGCCCCACACTTACCCGACTCCCCGCTAGGCAAACCTGACAGTGTGTGCAGACCCTCATCCCACGCCTTCTCACATCGGGTTTGAGGGTCCTCGGAGCGGGTAGAAACAAAATGCGCGGGTGTCTCATTTCAGGCAATTAGACCCGCAAGCAACGCCGAGACTGAGAGGTTTTAGAAAATGCCACCTAGAGGAGTGAAGAAAGGCAGTAAGCGCGACCGTCAATACCAACACGTCAAGGAGAGCGAGCGCGAACGCGGCGTTTCGGAGAGCCGCGCGGAGGAGATCGCGGCGCGCACGGTCAACAAGGAGCGCGCCCGCGGCGGCGAATCGCGTTCGAGCTCGCGCTCCTCGACCGAGGACATCTCCTCGGGCCGGCGCGGAGGCCTGCGCTCGGGCAAACCGGGCCCGCGCGGGCGAACGCGCGAGCAGCTCTACCAGGAGGCACGCCATCTCGGGGTGCACGGGCGCTCGCGTATGAACAAGGCTCAGCTACAGCGCGCCGTGGACGGCAAGAAGCGATAGGAGGAGCGCTACTGAGCCGCGAGCAGCGGCACGTCGTGGGCGAGTTCGGCGGGGATGAAGTTGGAGGCGTAGATCGTGGTGCGCTTGCCCGAGGCGGAGATGCCGTAGACGAGACCGGAGTGGTTGATGAACTGCGGCTGCTGGGCGTCGCGTTCGGAGCCCACCCCCCAGGCCTTCCACACGCGCGCGAGTTCGTGCGCGTTGCCGGTGAGGTAGAACATCCGCCCGGTCATTTTGTGGCGTGCGAGGAACGCCGCGACGGCCTTCTCGGTGTCGCCGCGCGGGTCGACGGAGACGGCGATGATCTGCACTTGCGACGCGCGATGCCCGAGCAGTTCGAGGGTGGTGTGCAGGCTGGCGGTGATCAGCGGGCAGACGTCGGGACAGTTGGTGTAGAGGAACGTCACGAGCACCGCGCGACCACGGTAGGAGGCGATGTTGACGGGCTGGCCGTTGTAGTTGCGCAAGGCGAGCGGCGGCGCGGGCGCGGGCGGCGAGAAGGCCTCGGCGGCGTCGTAGCGCCCGTGGCTGGAGACCGCACCGGTGGCCTGCGGGCTGGAGGAGCCGCCGATCGCGAGCACGGCGATACCGCCGGCGATGACGACGAGCACGAGCAGGGCGAGCAGTATGCGGGGGTTCAGTCCTCGCGAGCGCATCGACAGCGACGTTACCAACGCACGGTGGGCGAGCGTCCCGGTAAGCCGGCGTGCCGGGGAGCCATTCCACGGCCGAATGCGTCCGTTTGCGGGCTTTTTGTGCCGAGACCGGGCGCTGGTAGGGCAAGCTCGCGAAGACCGCGGCACCGCGCGTGCGTGTGAGGGAGCGCTTTCGATACGTATCCTGCTGAGCGGAGATCGCGAGCTGGGATCTGGGCGGCGATCGCCGGTGGCGGCCCTTCGGCAAGAAACGTTGCAGACCTCCCGATGTGATGCAAATTGCAGATCGACCTGTTAGGTTGGCCCGCGTTCGTGCCCAATCTTCGACCTACGGGTCGGGGAGCGGGGGACCCAGTTGCGGCCGCAGAGGGCCGTGGGGGCGAATCGCCACGTGAAGCGTGGCGTAGCGCATGTGCGCGAGCCCGACAGCTAACCCCGTAGGCGCCATCGCGAAGTCGAAAGGACGTAACGCATGCCGAGTGAGTTCTCGCGTGATCTTGCCGTACTAGACCCCTGGGAGTCTTCCTATGCCCGTTCTCGCGCGCGGCGCGAGCGGGTTCGGGGCAGTAGGCGCCGGCTCGGCGCTGGGCAGTCTCCCTCGTCGTTGACGGCGCTGCTCGGCGTGCCCGCACAGCGCGGTGCGAGCGTTCGCGACTTGGCGGCGGCGGATCCGTGGGAGCTCTCGTTGGGACGCTCGCGTGCGCGCAGGCGTGCGCGCGAGCTGCGCTTCGTGCCCGCGGGGACGCTCGCGAAACGCATCTCGCTGGGCGCGCTCGTGGCGCTGAGCGCCGGTCCGGCGGCCGGGCTGGCGGATGCCAGCGGCCACGTCTCCCCCGTGGATCAGCCGACGACGACCGAACACGTGGTCGAACTGAGCGAAGGCGACGAAGGGCGGCAGGTGCAACTGCTGCAGCAGGCGCTCGGCGTCGCCACCGATGGCGTGTTCGGCCCCGCGACCGAGGAAGCGGTGCAGCACTTCCAGGCTCAGCACGGGTTGACGATCGACGGGGTCGTCGGTTCGCAGACCTGGTCGGCGCTGCGCGGACGGACGCCCGCGCGGGCGTCCGTGGCGGACATCTCGAGTGGAGAATCGGCCGAATCCTCCTCCTCGGGCGAAGGCTCCGAAGGCGGCGCGGTGGCGCGGCTGCAGAGCGCACTGCACCTGAGCGCCGACGGGAACTTCGGCCCCGAAACCGAGGCCGCGATCCGGCGCCTGCAGGCACGCCACGGCCTGACGGTGGACGGAATCGTGGGACCGGCGACGTGGAATGCGATCGGCGTGAGCGGCGAGGAAACGCTGACCCCGCCCGCCTCTGCGCTCGCGGCGGTTCATTCGAGCCATCACCACAGCGCCGCGGCGAGCTCCGACGAAGGCTCCTCCGAAGAAAGCGCCGGCGGCTCCGGCTCGGTGGCGCGGCTGCAGAGCGCACTGCACCTGAGCGCCGACGGGAACTTCGGCCCCGAAACCGAGGCGGCCGTCCGGCGCCTGCAGGCACGCCACGGCCTGACGGTGGACGGCGTCGTGGGACCGGCGACGTGGAGCGTGATCGGCGTGAGCGACGCGCAGACGCTGAACCCGCCGCATTCGGCGCTGGACGGGGGCGGCAACAGCGGCTCCTCGAACAGCGCGGGAGGCGGCTCGAGCGTGGTCGCGCGGGTGATCGCGGCGGGCGATGAAATCGCGACGCGGCCCTACGTGTTCGGCGGCGGGCACGGCTCGTTTGAGTCGACCGGCTATGACTGCTCGGGATCGGTCTCCTACGCGCTGCACGGCGGCGGCCTGCTGAGCTCGCCCGAGGACTCCTCGGCGCTTGAGTCCTACGGCGAAGCGGGCCCGGGCAAGTACATAACGATCTACGCGAACGCCGAACACGCGTGGATGGTGGTGGACGGCAAACGCTTCGACACGATCGCCCAGCAGGAGACGGGCACGCGCTGGTCGAGCACGATGATGTCCACGGCCGGGTACGTCGCGCGCCATCCCGCGGGGATGTAGCGCGACCCCGCGGCTTCGCGTCGCGTCGGCACCACTAGCGACGGACAGGGACCCAAATAAAGACCGCTGCCGGTCTGCCCTGAGAGTTTCGTCCCAAGCGCGCCCTAGCTTGGATGCCTCCGCGAACACAGGAGGCAAGATCAGATGCTGGCGCGCACGAGGACGTTCACGATCGAGGGTCTGCAGACACGGCAGGTGACGGTCGAGGTCGACATCCGTCCGGGACTGCCGGCGTTCGCGATCGTCGGGCTCGCGGACGCGTCGGTGCGCGAGGCGCGCGAGCGTGTGCAGGCGGCGATCTGGAATTCGGGGTACGAGTTCCCGGCGCAGCGGATCACGGTGAACCTGGCTCCGGGCGATCTGCCGAAGGTCGGTCCGGGACTGGACCTGGCGCTCGCGTGCGGGGTGCTGGCGGCGAGCGAGCAGCTGCCGCAGGAGCGCCTTCAGACGCACGCGCTGTTCGGCGAGCTGGCGCTCGACGGCGACGTGCGGGAGTGTCGGGGAACGCTCGCCGTGGCGCAGGCCTGTGCGCAGGGTCAAATCGCAACGCTCGTGCTCGCCGCGCCGCGAGCACGTGAGGCGATGCTCGTGGAGGGCCTCGCGGTGGCGGCGGCGCGGAATCTCAAGAGCGCGGCGCGCGTGCTGAGCGGCGGCCCGCCGGATCCGCTGCCGCCTCCGGAGGACCCCGCGCCGGAGGGCGGCGCCGCGGGCGTGGCGCAGCTGCCTGACCTGGGCGAGGTGCGCGGCCAGCACCATGCGGTGCGGGCGCTGATCGTGGCGGCGGCGGGCGGACACAACTGCCTGTTGAGCGGCACGCCGGGTACGGGCAAGACGATGCTCGCGCAGCGACTGCCCTCGATCCTGCCGCGGTTGAGCCGCCCGGAGGCGATCGAGGTGACGCGCATCCACAGCATCGCGGGCGAGGACGAAGGTGCGCTTGCCCAGAGCAGGCCGTTCAGGGCGCCACACCATTCGATCACGACCGCCGGCCTCGTCGGCGGCGCACGACGGGGGTGGGTCGGCGAGGTCGTGCTGGCTCATCGCGGGGTGCTGTTCCTGGACGAGCTCTCGGAGTTCGCCAAGCCGGCGCTCGAGGCTCTGCGCCAGCCGCTCGAGGATGGGCGCGTGGCGATCGTCCGGGCGCGGCACTCGGCGGTGTATCCGGCGCGCTTCATGCTGATCGCCGCGACCAACCCGTGTCCGTGCGGGTATGCCGGCGAGAACGAGCGCTGCCGCTGCAGCGAAACCGACATGGCGCGCCACCGGCGCAAGCTCAGCGGCCCGCTGCTCGATCGGATCGACCTGCAGGCGAAGCTCGAGAACTCCGGCAGCGAGGGTCTCGGCGCGGA
Source organism: Solirubrobacteraceae bacterium (assembly GCA_036495605.1). Classification (GTDB taxonomy): domain Bacteria; phylum Actinomycetota; class Thermoleophilia; order Solirubrobacterales; family Solirubrobacteraceae; genus Palsa-744. The sequence continues at coordinate 887 of DASXMO010000093.1, read as the reverse complement.
GCCGTGGACGAGCTCCGAGCGCGCCCGTGAGCGCGTGATCGGCGCGCGCGAGCGCCAGGCGCGGCGGCTGCGCGGTGAGTGCGCGAGCGTGAACGCGCACATGGACGCGCGCATGCTCGAACGGCACGCGCGCCTTGACGAGGAGGGGCAGCGGCTGCTGGCAGAGGCCCAGTCGCGGGGGACGCTGAGCGCGCGCGGGCAGCACCGCACGCTGCGCGTCGCGCGCACGATCGCCGATCTGAACGGGTGCGAGCGGGTGCGGATGCGCGATGTCGGCGTAGCGCTGTCGCTGCGCCCGGAGACCGGCCTGCGCGGCAGCCGGGCGGCGTGAGCGGCAGGTTCGCGATGTCCCGCGGGGCGCCCTCTCACAATCCGTCGGCGCAAGACGCGCCGGCAGCAGAGGCCGCGGCTGACACGCCGGCAACGACGTACCCGGCAGCAGCGATAGAGGCGACAGCGACAGCCGGGAGCGTCGAGGCAACGGGCATGGAGATCCTCGAGCGAGGCTCGCCCGGCTACCCGCGGACGCTGGCGCGTAGCGCGGGCGCGCCGAGGGCGCTCTACGTGCTCGGCGGTTGCGAGCGCCTGACGCAGCTCACAGCGGAGCCGATCGTCGCAATCGTCGGTAGCGAGCGCCCGACGGATTACGGGATGGAGATCGCGCGGAGCCTCGCCCGCGGACTGGCCGCGGCGGGCGTGACGGTCCTGGGCGCGTTCGCCAACGGGATCGCCGCGGCGGCGCACGCGGGAGCGCTGGAGTGCGAAGGGCCGACCGTCACGGTGATGGCCGGTGGCGTCGACGTGGTGGCGCCGGCGAGCCGCAGCGGGTTGTATGAGCGGGTGATCGCGAGCGGGTGCGCGATCTCGGCGACGCCCTGCGGGATCGC
>DASXMO010000092.1:0-6767 GCA_036495605.1 Solirubrobacteraceae bacterium | reverse complement strand
CGTGCACATCCTGATGGACGGGCGCATCGTGCTTGAGGGCGGCGTCGAGCTGGTCGAGCGACTGGAGCGCGAGGGCTACGACCAGATCCGCCAGGAGGTCTCAAGCATCAGCGTGAGCGTGAAGGCCGGTGACGACATTGGCTGAGGTTCAGGTCAAGCCCGGCCGCCACCGCGAGGCGACGCTCTACCACGCGCTGCACGGAGCCGGAGCGGGGCACGGGTCCGGGCGCACGCTCGAGCAGCTGCGCGAGGCCGCGCTCGCGCACTTCTTCACCTCGGAGCTGCCCGTGTGGAGGCGCTCGGGGTTCTGGACGACGAGCCTGCAGACGCTCGACCTCGACGCGCTGGAGACGGCGCCCGAGGGGATCGTGCCCGACGCAGTGCCGGATGTCGTGACGCGCACGCTCCCCGAGCGTGCGCGCGCCGGGCGGATCGTGCAGAACGCCGGGATGGTCGTGCACGTGGATCTCGACCCGACGCTGGCGGAGCGCGGCGTGATCCTGTGCTCGCTGCAGGACGCCTTCCGCGATCACGGAGAGCTCGTCGGCGAGCACTACTCGCGCCGCCTGACGATCGACCGCCACAAGCTCGAGGCTGCCAACGCGGCCTTCTGGACGGGCGGGGCGTTCCTGTACGTGCCGCCGGGCGTCGTCGTGGAGGATCCGTTCGAGATCGTCTACGCGATCGACCGCGCCGGCGTGGCGCAGTACGGGCGCACGCTCGTCGTGGGCGATCGCACGAGCGAGTTCCGCGTGCACGAGTACGACCTGGCCGAGGACTTCGCGGGGCAGGCGCTGCACGCGGGGGCGTTCGAGCTGTATCTGAGCGACGGCGCGCGCTGTCGTCTGGCGCAGTTCCAGGACTGGGGCAGCGGCGAGGTGTATGACGTCTCAACCCGCTTCGTGGGCGTGGGCCGCGATGCCTACTGCCACTGGCTGCCCTCGCTGCTGGGCGGGCATCTCGTGCGCCAGCACCTGGAGTTGGCCGTGAGCGAGCCCGGCGGGGACATGGCCTTCCGTGGCCTGTTCTTCACCGAGGCGGACGAGCACCTGGACGCGTTCGCGGTGGATCTGCACGAGACGGGGCCCTCGGGCGGCGACGTGCACTGGCGCGGCGCCGCCACGGGCGAGAGCCGTGCGTCGTTCGAGGGACTGATTCAGATCGACCCGGGCGCGCAGCAGACGCACACCTATCTGCAGATCCACACGATGATGCTCTCGCCGAAGGCGCGCCTGGACGCGATCCCCTCGGTGCTCGTCTCCGCCGACGACGTCTCGGCCTCGCACGGCGGCACCGTGGGCGAGCTGGACGAGTCGGCGATCTTCTACATGCAATCGCGCGGCCTGGACCGGCCCGCGGCGGTGCGGCTGCTCGTGGAGGGCTTCTTCGAGCCGGTGCTCGCACAGCTGGCCGACGAGCCGCTGGAAGAGCTGATCCGCACGCGGCTGGCCGCGAAGTTGGCCTCCGCCCGTGAGGACATCGAGACGTATGCCACCAGTCGCTAGCTCCCCCGCTTCGCTGCACGTAAAGGCCGACTTCCCGATCTTCGCCCGCCGCTTCGGCGAGCGCGAGCTGATCTACCTGGACTCGGGAGCGACCTCGCAGAAGCCGGCGATCGTGATCGACACGCTGGCCGAGCATCTGCGCTCGCACAACGCGAACGTTCACCGCGGCGTGTACGCGCTGGCGCAGGAGGCCGATGCGGCCTATGACGGGGCGCGCCGTAGCGTGGCCGCGTTCGTCGGCGCCTCGCCGCAGACGACGGTGTTCACGAAGAACGTCACCGAGGCGATCAACCTCGTCGCCTACGCATGGGGACGCGGCAACGACGCGGATGGCCGGCCGAACGTGGGCCCGGGCGATGCCATCCTGATCACCCAGCTCGAGCATCACGCGAACATCGTCCCCTGGCAGATGCTCTGCCGCGAGCGCGGGGCGGAGCTGCGCTATCTGGAGGTCGATGAGCAAGGCGAGCTGTCGCTCGAGCAGCTGGACGCGGAGCTCGCGCGGGGCGATGTGCGCCTGGTTGCCTTCGCGCACCTCTCGAACGTGCTCGGGACGATCGTCCCGGTCGCGGCGATGTGCGCGCGCATCCGCGACGCGGGCGCCCTCTCGCTCGTCGACGGAGCGCAGGCGGTGCCGCAGATGCCCGTGGACGTCGATGCGATCGGCGCGGACTTCTATGCGTGGACGGGACACAAGGCACTGGGGCCAACCGGCATCGGTGTGCTGCATGGCCGCAGGGAGATCATGGAGGCGATGCAGCCGTTCATGACGGGCGGCGACATGATCTCCTCGGTCGACTTCCAATCCTCCACGTGGAACGAGCTGCCGTACAAGTTCGAGGCGGGAACGCCCCCGATCGCCGAGGCGGTCGGACTGGGCGCGGCCGTCGAGTACCTATCGGCGCTGGGCATGGAGCGCGTGCGCGAGCACGAGCGGGCACTGACCGCGTACATGCTCGAGCGGCTTGGCGAGGTTCCGGGTCTGCGCGTGGTCGGCCCGCCCCAAGCCGAGCGCCGGGGCGGCCTCGCGTCGTTCACAATCGAGGGCATCCACCCCCACGACGTCGCCGAGCTGGCCGACCGCGGGGGCGTGTGCATCCGCGCGGGACACCACTGCGCGCAGCCGCTGATGCGCTGCCTGGGCGTCGGCGCGACCGCTCGTGCGAGCGTGGGCGTCTATAACGAGCCCTCGGACATCGATGCCCTCGTGGACGCGCTGCTGGCCGGGCGCGAGGTGTTCGGACTCTGATCATCGCCATGGACGACCTCTACCGCGACTACATCCTCGAGCACTACAAGCGCCCGCACAACTTCGGCGACCTGGAGCCGCACGACCTCGACGCGCACGAGCACAACCCGCTGTGCGGGGACGAGCTGGGAGTGCAGATCAGGGTCAAGGACGGGCGCATCGAGGACTTGCGCTTCAACGGCCACGGCTGCGCGATCTCCCAAGCCTCGGCGTCGATCGCTTCGGAGGAGCTGATCGGGATGAAGCTGGACGAGGTCGGCGAGCTGGATGCCGACTGGATGATCGAGCTGCTGGGTATACCTGTATCGGCGACGCGGCGCAAGTGCGCGCTGCTGAACCTCAAGGTCGTGCGCGGAGCCGTTACGGGCGATGACGCTTGGCCGGAGTAAGCGAGCCAAGTCTCGTTACGCGTCCATTGCCTCGATGATGTCGTCGCGAGTGATCAGGTCGGGGAGCGTCTCGTGATGATCGAACGTGTCACGTACGTCGGTAAGCACTTGACGTACTGTGCCTTTCAGGCATCTTTTGGCCAGCAGCTCAAGGGCGTCTTCCGAGAACACGGCAGATGACCACCCGCTCGACGGAGCTCTGCCTCCAACTGTGATCTGAATACGTCGATCCAGGACACTGCAGACCAACCCGTGCGCCTGCTGCTCGCTCGCGGGAGTGGGGATCACCAGCACGCGCGATGCCCTGCTTCGGAGCTCTCGATAGGCAGCTCCCGCATTGCGACTCTGACTGGACGCCAAGCTGTCCGGCTCTCCCCAGTGCGATTGCACTGCCACGAGCGTCGTGACGTCCGGACACGCCACCAAGGAGCGCATCGCGGAAAAGAATGCTCCGGCTCGTCCTGCCATGTCCGGATCGCCGGCCGACCAGATGTCTGTGTCCTCGACGATCACGACGAGATGCCCTTCATACGCACGCGTCAAATCGGCCAAGGCGGTCAGACCGGAATGTGGCCCTCCCTGCCACCCGCCTGCCTGAGCCAGGACGGTCAGGTCATGACCGAGCTCGATGGCCACGTCAGCGGTGAGACCGTGGAGAGGTGGCAGCTTCAAGCCGGCGCGCAGCCGCGCCGGCCGTTTGGAGGTGGTCACGCTGATCGCCAGGGACTTTGCGAGCATGTCGCGCTCGCGGCTCTTGAGATCAGAAGCCAACCGTTGGGCCAGACCCTCGGCCACGCCCCGGACGACGAGCGACGCGTCGATCCTTACGGCGTGGTGACCGACCGGTACGTATACCGGCACCACACGGCGCTCTTTGTCAGCAGCAACCTCAGCCGCCGACCAAGCGAGCAGGCTGCTCTTGCCTCCGCCAGGCGGTGCGACTACCAGCACCGAGCTCTCATCCTCCGACACCATCGCGTCGAGCAGGCGCTGCTCCACCGGATCCTTCAGTCCCGCCTCTCCAAGCGGCACGTGGGCGAGCGCAAGCTCATAGTTTGGCGGCTTGGGCTTGAAAGCCGTCCGCTCGCGGAGATCCTTCAAGAGATCAGCGTTCACCGGACGCGACCTCATAGATCATTCGTGGTCGGCCGGTCTTCCCTTCTCGCCGCTCCGGATGAGAGTGCAGAATCCCACCGTCCTCGAGAGCGCGCAACAACTCCGTGAGCCGGTTGCGGGTAACGCCAAGCCGCCTCTGAAGGTCCCGGTCGCTCGCACTGACACCACCGCGGTCCCACATCTCCGCAAGCAACATCGCCCCCGCTCGACCCGCGGCGGCCTCGGCGCCGGCGAGAAGTAGATCCTGTCGAGCCGGCATCAAGTCGACCGGGCGTTTTTCGCCGTAGGCCAGAGCGACGAGTGCGCGCGGCTCCAACGACGCGTCGAGCGGGATCGCGATCGGGGAGGTCGTGTGTCCCAGCCTGCGCCTGATCAGCTCTTCGGCCGGACGCCCTGTGAAGGGCTCCAGCCTTGCGAGATCGTCAAAGAAGACATCCGCAGGCGGACTGCTGAGCGAGTCGGCCACGTCCGGCCGGACGGCGACGACGAAGGTCGGGGGTATCTGCCACAACTCGTCCCGAAACTGTCCAAAGAGCCCAAGTGCCTGCTCACGCGTCGGATCATCGATCAGCACTTGAGCGCCCTCGCGAACACCTGACAGACGTCGCAGCTGACGCGCCGGCCCAAGGGGATCCGTGGAAGCCGGCATCTTCTCTTCGGGGATCCACGATTCAGACTCGGCGGCAGCGCACAGCAGGTCGATCAGGGCCCTCGAGTCTGAAACGTGCTGGCCGTTGACCATCAGAGCGGGGCGATTGCGCTCTCGAGCTTCATGAAGGACGCGATTGAGCAGACTCGTCTTCCCGCTGCCCGGCCCTCCGATGATTAGGACGTTGCGAGAGCCACGCGCCGGTCTAAGCGCTCGTTCGCGACTCTCGTCTTCGACGAAAAGGCGTTGATCGGCAGCTGTACCAAGTAGAGGAGCCCTTGCCGGCATATCGACGACTAAATATACAGTATCTTTAGTCGATACTTGTTTGAGATCCGCATCCTGCCACCGTCGGCATGAACCAGTGACGCCGCTCGCGGGCCCGGGAGGGCGCAAGCAGCGGGGCCCGGAGGGCCCGAGTAGCGTTCTGTGGTCACGAAACCGCCATGTATGGAGGCAGTCGCCGACTCCGCGTGACGCTCGCGATACAATTCCTAGTTCAGCGCACAGGATTCAGCTAGACCCCCCGGTAAGGAGCCTCATGGCCACGATTGACCGCACCAGGATCGACAAGCCGAGCCCGATCGTCGAGGACGATCAGGGGCAACTGCACGCCCGCCAGGGCATCTCGCGCGAGGTCGTGAGCGAGCTGTCGAAGATCAAGGGCGAGCCCGATTGGATGGCTGAGAAACGGATCAGGTCGCTGGAGATCTTTGAACGCAAGCCGATCCCGAAGTGGGGACCGGACCTCGGCGGGTTGAACCTGGACGATCTCGTGCTGTACTCACCGCCGACGGCGGGGCGCTTCAACAGCTGGGACGACGTGCCGGAGGAGATGAAGCAGACCTATGAGGATCTGGGGATCCCGCAGGCCGAGCGCGAGCACCTCGCGGGCGTCGTCGGCGTGTGGCGCCAGGAGCCGGTGTACGAGGGCCTGAAGGAGGAGTACGCCAAGCAGGGGATCCTGTTCTGCTCGATGGACACGGCGATCACGGAGTACCCGGAGCTGGTGCAGAGGTACTTCATGACCAAGTGCGTACCAGCGCAGGACAACAAGTTCAGCGCGCTGCACGGCGCCGTGTGGTCGGGCGGAGCGTTCTGCTACGTCCCGAAGGGCGTCAAGTGCGATCTGCCGCTGCAGTCCTACTTCCGCATGGAGGGCGCCGGCGAGGGCACCTTCGAGCACACGCTGATCGTCGCCGACGAGGGCGCGGAGGTGAACTACATCGAGGGCTGCACCGCGCAGACCTACAGCGTGAACTCGATGCACTCGGCGGTCGTCGAGATATTCGTGCACGAGGGCGCGAAGGCCCGCTACACGACCGTGCAGAACTGGTCGAAGGACGTCTACAACCTCAACACCAAGCGCGCGATGGTCGACGCGAACGGCACGGTCGAGTGGGTCGGCGGGTCGATGGGCGCGAAGTACGTGATGCTCTACCCGGGCTCCTACCTGATGGGCGAGGGCGCGCGCGCCGACCACCTGAACGTGGGCGTCGCGGGCAAGGGCGTGCACAAGGACACGGGCGCGAAGGTCGTGCACCTGGCGCCGAACACGACCTCGAACATCCTCGCGAAGTCGATCTCCAAGGACGGCGGGATCATGGGCTACCGCGGCCTCGTGCGGATGGGCAAGAACTCGCAGGGCTCGAAGGCGCGCGTGCAGTGCGACGGCCTGATGATGGACGGGATCTCGCGCTCGGACACGTGGCCTGACATCCAGATCCAGAACCCGAACGTGACGGTCGCCCACGAGGCGACGGTCGGGCGTATCTCCGACGACCAGCTCTTCTACATGGGCTCGCGCGGCTTCACCGAGGACGAGGCCGCGGCGATGATCGTCAACGGCTTCATCGAGC